>CADEFG010000316.1 GCA_902826505.1 uncultured Acidobacteriota bacterium | reverse complement strand
TCCGAAGGAATCGGCACCGGGATCATCGCCAATGACCAGCTGATCTGCGGCGTTAACGGAATGGCGGGCGAATTCGGACATGTTTCGATCAAAGTCGACGGACCTCTCTGTAGTTGCGGTAATTTCGGCTGTTGGGAGGTTTATGCTTCGAATATGGCAGCCGTCAATCATTATTCACAAGTGACCATTAAATCGGCAAACGGGCGTCATTCAGCGACCTCTTCAACACCTGCATTTGAAGATATTCTTAGACTTTGCGAATTAGGAGATATCCGAGCCACCGAATCGATCGACCGCATGGCGTATTATCTAGGGGTTGGAATCGCGATGCTGATCACAAGTTTTGCACCAAGCATTATCGTCTGCGTCGGCGAAATCACGAGGGCTTGGGAAAGAGTCGAACCGATCATCAAACAAATCGTTACGGAAAGGACTCCGCTCGCCAGCTCAACTCAAATCATTCCAACAAATGAGCTGGCTTTCCCGCGTTTGCGCGGCGCGATCGCGCTTGTTCTGCAGAAACATTTTGTCGCTCCTTCCGTCGCTTAATTTTTAAATGATCGCCCGGCTCTAGTTTTGTAACGTGAGATTAAAAACGGCAATTAATTTGTTGTTGTCTCAAATTAATTGTAATATTATAATAACTCTTGTCGCAGAATCGATCATAAAGCCAACCTTTATTGGTATAACCAATTTTTCGGTGTTTCGAATATTCGCTTAAATATGTTTTTTGCAAAAATCAAATTTTTATTGTCCGCCGTTTTTTTGCTTTGTTTGATAACCGCAGAATTTCCGGCGCAGATGACTTTAAAAGACGTCTTCAAAAACGACTTTCTGATCGGCGCGGCGCTCAATCGCGCCCAGTTTCATGAAGAAGACAAACGCGGCGCGGACATCGTGAAAAAGCAATTCAACACGATCTCGCCCGAAAACGCGCTGAAATGGGGAGCCGTTCACCCGCAGCCCGGCAGATATAATTTTGCGGCGACCGACCGCTATGTCGAATTCGGCGAGAAAAATAAAATGTTCATCATCGGACACACGCTCGTCTGGCATAATCAAACGCCGAACTGGGTTTTCGAGGATGGAAAAGGCAATCCCGTGAGCCGCGACGAATTGCTCAAACGGCTCCGCGAACATATCCGGACGGTCGTCGGACGCTACAAAGGACGGATCAAAGGCTGGGACGTCGTCAACGAAGCATTAAACGAAGACGGCACGCTGCGCGAAACGAAGTGGTTCAAAATCATCGGCGCGGATTATCTCGCCAAAGCCTTCGAATACGCGCATGAAGCAGACCCGCAAGCCGAACTTTACTACAACGATTATTCGCTCGAAAACGAAGCCAAACGCCAGGGCGCGATCGAATTGATAAAAAATCTTCGCGCCCAAAAAATTCCCGTCAAAGCCGTCGGGCTGCAAGGTCACAATAATCTGGAATTTCCGACTCTCCGCCAACAGGAAGAGACGATCACCGAATTTGCCAAGCTCGGCGTCAAAGTAATGATTACCGAGCTCGATGTTGATGTGCTGCCGCGTGCGGCGCGTGATTCGGGAGGCGCCGATATTTCGCAAAACTTTGAGCTGCGGGAAAACTTGAACCCTTACGCGAAAGGTTTGCCCGATGCCGTTCAGAAGGCTCTCGCCGCGCGTTACGCCGAGCTTTTCAAGATCTATCTTAAACATCGAAACGTGATTACCCGCATTACTTTCTGGGGCGTCACCGATGCGGATTCGTGGAAAAACAATTTTCCCGTCCGCGGACGGACAAATTACCCGCTGCTTTTCGACCGCGAAGGAAAAACAAAACCGGCATTCGACGCGATCATTCAAAGCGCACGACAATCAAACTAGATTGTCTTTAACAAAGATCGGCGCTAAGTCCAGTAGTTTCGGTCGAGCGAACGATAATTTATCGCTTCCGAAATATGCTGCGGCTGAATATTCTCGCTCGCCTCCAAATCGGCGATCGTCCGTGAAACCTTTAAAATACGGTCGTGCGCCCGCGCCGAAAGTCCCTGTTTGAGCATCGCGCGTTCGAGCAGGTTTTCGCTTTCCGAATCAAGCGCGCAGAATTTGCGGATCAGCGCCGGCGACATTGCCGAATTTGAATAAACGTTTTGACATGAAAGTCTTTGAAGCTGGATTTCCCGCGCCGTGATGACGCGCGCGCGAATCGTTTCCGAGCTCTCGCCGAGCGGCACGCCCTTGCCGCGCAATTCTTTGAAATTAACTGCCGGAACGTCGATGTGAATATCGATCCGGTCCATCAGCGGTCCCGAAATTTTGCCGACATAGCGCTGAATGACCGGCGGCGAGCATTTGCATTCCCGTGAACTGCCGTAATAGCCGCACGGACACGGATTCATCGAAGCAACGAGCATAAAATTGCTCGGGAAGGTCAAACTTGTCGCGGCGCGTGAGATCGTCACTTCTTTATCTTCGATCGGCTGGCGCAAAACCTCCAGCGTGCTCCGGTCGAATTCGGGCAGTTCGTCGAGAAACAAAACTCCGAGATGCGCGAGCGAAACTTCGCCCGGTTTCGGGATCGAACCGCCGCCGATCAATCCGGCTTGCGAAACCGTGTGATGCGGATTTTTAAATGGTCTTTCGGTCACCAAACCCGTTTTTCCGGTCAGCCCGGCGACCGAATGAATCTTGGTGATTTCCAAGGCTTCTTCAAATTCGAGCGGCGGCAAAATCGTCGGCAGACGTTTCGCGAGCATCGTTTTGCCCGAACCGGGCGAGCCGATCATCAAAATATTATGACCGCCCGCGCTGGCGATTTCGAGCGCGCGTTTTGCCGAACCTTGTCCGCGAACTTCCGAAAAATCGACGCGATATTTGTTTTCTCGCGTCTTGATGGCGGCAAGTTCGAGTTTGAGGGGCGAAACCGGCGTTTCTCTGCCGCTTTGCAAAGCCTGCGCGATTTCCGCCGCCTGCCGCAGATCGCGCACCGGAAAAACGTCGAGTTCCTGGACGACCGCCGCTTCCGTCGCGTTTTCTTCGGGCAGAATCAGACTTTTAATGCCGTTTTCGCGGCAGCGCAGCGCGATCGAAAGCGCCCCGCGCACCGGGCGCACCCGACCGTCAAGCGAAAGCTCGCCGACGCTCAAAGTGTTTTCCAAAGCGCCCGTGTTTCCCAGATCGCCGTTCGCGCCTAAAATTCCGAGCGCGATCGGCAGATCAAAGCTCGCGCCCTCTTTGCGCACGTCGGCGGGCGCCAGATTGATCGTCGTTTTGTGAAACGGGAAAAAATATGAGCTGTTCGTGATCGCGGCGCGGATTCGTTCGCGTGATTCGCGAATTGCCGTGTCCGGCAAACCGACGATCAAAACGGGCGAAGACGTATCGGCTTCGCCTTTGACGGGTTGTAAATTGACTTCGATATCGACAAGAAGCGCGTCGATACCATAAACGGCGGCAGATTGAGTTAGGAATAGCATATTTGCCCTCAAACTTTATTTAATTGTGTAAATCGATAAACAGTTTATACCAAAATTTCCCCGAAAAGCCAGATTTTTTCGCGCGCGACCGTTTCTCAAAATAAAAACCGGTCAAATTGACCTAAGCGTCATTTCATTTTGACCGATTTATAAATCTTTTGCCTTTCGCCGGAAACCAACAAACTGTTTATTTATAGCGTTTAGTCTTTTGGCACAAGGCTTGTTAAGAGTTTTGCGGAGATTCGTCTATCGAATCCGGTTTTAAGAATTTAGTTTTATCGAAACAAATTTAGATAGGAGTTCTAAAAAAATGTTGCTTAAACGGCAAATTTCAAAATTAGCGAAAACAATATCCCTCTTATTATTGTTTTCATTTATGCTGACCAATACTTTTGTGGCTCAGACGTATTCCAATTTCAAGGATAATTCAACCCGTAAATCTTCCACCGAATATCCGGCTTTAGCGAAATACACGACTGATTTGACCGCACTCGCCCGCAACGGCAAGCTTTCGGTCAACGAAAACTTTCAACGCGAAGTTGATTTACTGGTTAAATCGCTCTCAAACGGCGGTTTGCGTCAGTCCGTCATTTTGGACGAGATCGGCGAAAATCAAGAATCGGTGGTCAAACTTCTTGCTTCGCGCATTGCGAGCGGCAATGTTCCCGCCAACTTAAATGGAAAGCGCGTGTTTAAGCTCGAACTCGACACATTCTTTAACGATGTCAAAGATAACTCGGCAGCATCGGACAGAATTGAAGCCGTCGTCAACGAACTGGCACAAGCCAAAGGCGACGTGATTCTTTTTGTCGATGAACTGACCAATTTCGTCGGCAACTCGTCGATCAGCGGCAAGCTCACCGAAGCACTTCTGCAAAATAAAGTTCAGATCATCGGCGGCAGCTCAAAAGCCGCTTATGCCGAAAAGATCGAAACAAACGCGGAAGTTGCGGCTATTTTTGAACCGATCCTGGTCGGAAACGCCAACCTCAATAACGCCGAAGAAGCAATGACCAAACGGCTTGCGAGCAACGACGGCTATCGCGGCGACAATGTTGCTTCGGATTTGCGCGAAATGCTCTCGAACGATAAAACTGACGGCGCCAAACGCCTTGACGTGATTCTTCAAACCAAAAATGCCGACAATCCGGTTTTGCGCCAAATTTTGGCGGAGAATAAAGTGCGTCTGCAAGACCGCATCGGCGATTCCGATACGATGGTCGTCAATTTGCCGTTAAAAGCAATTGAAGCGCTGGCGCAAAGCGGCTTGATAAACTATATGTCGCCCGATCGTCCGACCCTCAAACTCGGTCACGTCGAAAACACGATCGGCGCGGTTTTAACGCGTTCACAAGCGGCTTTGAACGGTCGCGCGGCGTACACGCTCGACGGTACGGGCATCGGCGTCGCGGTTCTCGATTCGGGAATCCTGCCGGGACATAAATCTTTCAAAGACCAAGGCAATACGAGCCGCATCGTTTACAGCCAAAGTTTTGTCGCCGGTGTGACGAGCACCGACGACGATTACGGTCATGGCACGCACGTCGCCGGAATCATCGCCGGGAAAAACGATACTGCCGGTTCACGCGGCGTTGCGCCGAATGCCAAAATCATCAATCTGAAGGTTTTGGACGCGCAGGGCAGAGGACAAACATCGTGGCTTTTGAACGCGCTCGACTGGCTCAAACTAAATCATCAAACCTATAACATCCGGGTTGTTAATCTGAGTCTCGGCGGTCTCGCGATCGATTCATACACGAACGATCCGGTTTGCCGCAAAGTGCAGGAATTGACCGCGCTCGGCGTTTTGGTCGTCGCGGCTGCCGGCAACGAAGGTAAAAATTCGGCTGGTCAAAAACTTTACGGACATATTCACTCACCGGGCAACGACCCGTCGGCATTGACCGTCGGCGCAGTCAACACAAAAAACACGGATGCCCGCGCCGACGACATCATGGCGACCTTCAGTTCAAACGGTCCGACGCGCAGTTTTTATACAATGGCGGACGGCACGAAAATGTACGATAACGCGATGAAACCGGATATGGTGGCACCCGGCAATAAGATTGTTGCGGCACGCGCTAAAGCAACCAGCTTATTAGTTATCAGCTTGAGTGATGTTGTCAACGCGACAACTAATTTGCTCAATCCGAGCGACGAAGTGTTGACCATGAGCGGAACTTCGATGTCAACTCCGGTTGTTTCCGGCGCGGCAGCTCTGCTTTTCCAGATCAACCCGAATCTGACGCCGCAAATGGTGAAAATGATTTTGGAATATACGGCGCAGCCTTTGAATGGCTACAATATGCTCGAACAAGGCGCCGGACAACTGAATCTGGAAGGCGCAGTGCGTCTCGCGAAAGCTTATCGCACGGATCTGAATTTCAATACAACGGCTACCCCCGGAACTTCACTTTTAGCGACGGGCGTGACCTTCCCGACACCGACCACCACACTCAACGGAACAACCTTTAGCTGGTCGCAAGGAATTTTGACGAATCATGCTTACCTGACCGGACAAGGTCTTGCCAGCACTTTCCACAACGCCTACAAATCCAATATGTGGTTTGAAAAAGGCGTTGAGCATAATGCGGCATTTCAGTATGTTCTGAACAGCAATTTTTACAACCCGGCGAGCATAACGATTACGCCAAAAGCAACTCTCAGCAACGGCACGGCGATGGGCGGAGGCACAGTGTTTACAGCCTTTGGCGTGCTGGTCAGCGATGGTGTGTTAGTCGGCGACGGCGTTTTGGTCAGCGACGGTGTGCTGATAAGTGACGGTGTTCTGATAAGTGACGGCGTGCTGGTCGGTGACGGCGTTTTGGTCAGCGACGGCGTGCTCATCAGTGACGGCGTTCTGATCAGCGACAGCACAATGGCAAATAGTGTACTT
>CADEFG010000315.1 GCA_902826505.1 uncultured Acidobacteriota bacterium | reverse complement strand
TGAATCCTCTGCAAACGCTGCTGATTTAAATTCAGAAGCGCCTGAATCCTCTGCAAATGCGTGTGCAGTGTTTGCAGACGCCTCCGAATCCACCGCAAACGCATTTGAAATAATTTCAGACGGCTTTGATTTAAATTAAAACGCGTCTGAAAATCCTTAAAAGCAGAGAAAAACCGACAAATACTCTGAAATTTTAGTATTATTAGATTTTTAACTTGGCGGCTGAGCGCCTTGGCGGGATTTATATTTTCGCAGTCTTGACGAGGCTCAAAGCAATGGTTTCCCGCACGGGCGCGAAGGCGCGAAGAAAGATCAAAGGATAATAAAATTTTGATTACAAAGTAATAAATGCGGGCTTGTTTATTTTTTAGCGGGTTTGATGACAAATAAAATGTCGCTTGATCGACGAACATTGCAGACTTTGCGGTCCGGCTGACCTGACTTTAAAACAAAAAAAAGCGCAACCTTTTTTGAAAGCCGCGCTTTAGGGGGTTAATTTGGCAAGGGAGTTGCCGGGGGTTGTTTTACCGCTCAATGTATTTCAAGCGATATTATCGGGGGATAATAAAACGGTCCGACGGTTTTTAAGGTTTCCGTATCAAATCTTTTCTTCGCTCCGCAATGCAGACAAGCGCGATAGGACGAGTTCTGACTGGTGAACGGGCGGCTCAATTCCTTGTGCCAGCAACCGAAAATTTTGCCCATGATTCCGATTTTATCACCAAAAACTTTGTCCGTTCGATTCAATACCGATTGTGCTATCCGATTTTGTTCCAATACCATTTCCATAAATATCTTTTAACCTCCCTTACCAGGTTGTCCTTCCGATTGCAACTATTTTTTTAGACGCTGCATTTATTCGTTTTTGCATATTATTTGATGCAAATTTTCAAAAAAAATTTGCATTTCCGCGTTAAACGCCGGAGAAAATTAAAACTTCTCGCCTAACGCCTTTAGTTAATTCCTTAACTTCGCTAAAATCTTCCAAATAGATTCAGAAACCGAATAAATGAAAAAACCGATAATGAGATTTTTGCTTTTGAGTATTTTGCTTTTAGCCGCTTCCTTCCCTGTTTTTGCCTGGGATGATGCAGGTCATAAACTTGTCGCCTATATCGCCTGGCAACAAATGTCGCCCGAAGCGCGCGAAAAGGCGATCAAGATTCTTCTGAACGCGCCGGAAGATTCGGATTTGAATGCGCTTTTCCCGACGCCGCCGGATTTGGACATCAGCACCTATCCGATCGGCGCACGTTCAAAAGCGTCCAAACAACGCGACTATTTTATGATCGTCGCTTACTGGGCAGACATCGTTCGCGACCGAAAGCTCGCCAATCGCTACAAATATCATCACGGAACGTGGCATTATTTGGATACGTACTGGCGCGACGCGAACGGAAAGGTCGAAATGCTGCCCGAAATGGAAAACGATAAAGAAAATGCCGTCGAGCGTTTGTTTTTCTTTGATAAAGTTTTACGTTCGGACGAAAAAGACGCGGAAAAGGCGATCGCGCTGGCGTGGGTTTTGCATCTCGCGGGCGATATTCACCAGCCTCTGCACGCTTCGGGCAGAGTGACCGAGACGGAACCGAAAGGCGATGCGGGCGGCAATACCTTTTTGCTTTCGCCGAAAGACGCGCCGCGCAAAGAAAATCTTCATTGGTTCTGGGATTCGATCGTCGTCCGCACAGTTCCGCGCAAAAATGACGCGAGCGATGCCGAATATCTTTTGCCGATCGCCAAGACGATGATGAAAAAATATCCGCTCTCTAAAATGCAAGACCGTCTGGCGATCGGCAAATTCGACCAATGGCAGCAGGAAAGTTTTCAGGTCGCTTCGACCAAACTTTATCCAAACACATTGATTCGCAACGAAATGCCGTCGGCGGCTTATAATAAAATGGCGTTCGGTATTGCCGAGGAGCAGATCGCGATTGCCGGTTATCGTTTAGGTGCCTGGCTTGATCAGATTTTGGGCAATCCAACCGGGGCGCAAACTTCAGAAAATCCGCCGTGCAAGATCATTCGCAAAGTAAATTATCCGGTCACGCAAACCAATCCGTCCGATTCGAAATTGGAAATTTGTCTTTTGAATCTCTGTCCGGCGGATAAAGGAAAGGTCGCGCGTCCGATGTATCCGATGATGGTCAAGGGCGCGATGAAAATGTTTGAATACGATGTCGAAAAGGTTTTCAAAACTGCTAAGGAAGCCCGCGATTATGCTGAAAAGAACGGCGTCAAAGATATTGGTTTTTAAATTTAATGGATAAATTTCTCGAATTTTTTCAAGACAAACACGAACGGATCGTGCGGCGCATCCAACAGATCGTCGAAATCGAATCGCCGTCGCGCGATGAAGCCGGTAGCCGGATGGTCGCGACGTGGCTCACCGATGAAACCCGGAAAATTTCCGAAAACTTTCGGATCGAACGCATTTTGACCGAAGGCTACGGCGAACATCTGATCATTCGTGCATTTGAAACGAGCGCCCAAAAACCGATTTTGCTTCTCGGACACACCGATACGGTTCATCCGCGCGGCACCAAGGAAAAAAATCCGACGCGCATCGAAGAAGGTCGGCTTTACGGCTGCGGTTCGTTTGATATGAAAGCCAATATCGTCTTGATGCTCGAAGTTTTACGCGCCTTCACGGAACTCGACATAAAACCGCCGCGTCCGCTGACGATTCTTCTCAGCTGCGATGAAGAGATCGGCAGCTACAGCGGCAAGGAAATCGTCGAGCGCGAAGCCGCGCAAGCCGAATTCTGTCTAGTTTGCGAACCTTCCGCTAACGGAAACGTCAAAACCGGACGCAAAGGCACCGGAATGTTCACACTTAAAACGCACGGAATTCCCGCGCATGCCGGACTCGAACCCGAAAAAGGCGCATCGGCGATTCTGGAAATCGCCCAGCCGATTCAAACGATTCACACACGTAATAATCTCGCGAAAGGCACGACCGTCAATGTTTGCACGATCGCCGGCGGGACGACTTCGAACGTCATTCCGGCGGAAGCCGAATGCGAAATCGACGTGCGTTTTACTTCGATGAAAGAAGCGATCCGGATCGAAAATTCGATCCGGGCGCTGCGATCAACCGACGAAAGAGTTTCGCTCGAAATCGTCGGCGAAATAAATCGTCCGCCGATGGAGCGCAGCCGGGCGGTCGTCAAACTTTACGAAAAAGCGCGAAAAGTCGCCGCTGAATTTGATTACGAGCTCGGCGAAACACAGGTCGGCGGCGCATCGGACGGCAATTTTGTCGCCGCATTGGGGATTCCCGTGCTTGACGGTCTCGGAGTTTCGGGCGCGGGCGCGCACACGCTCGAAGAATTTATTTTTGTCGATGATATTCCGAAACGCGCCATGCTTTTAGCCAATTTAATCCTGCAAAGCTAGATTTTTTTTATGACCGCTCAGAAAAAACAACGCGCCCCGCGCAACCGCACGATCGAATTGAGCGCGGAAGAAGCGGAAATTTATCGAAAGCGTTTGATTTTTCAAGATAGTTCGGGCGATTTTCACAACCGAATAATTTGCGGCGACGCTTTTTCAATCCTAAAGACCTTGCCCGCCAAAAGCTTCGACCTGCTTTTTGCCGATCCGCCGTATAATCTGACCAAAAATTTCGGCGAAAATTCGTTCAAGCAAACCTCGCTCGACGAATACGAGACGTGGCTCGAAGCGTGGATTAAAGATTGCGCGAAGCTTTTAACGGAAACGGCTTCGGTTTATATTTGCGGCGACTGGCGTTCGGCTTCCGCCATTCAGCGCGTCGGGATGAAGTATTTCAAACTGCAAAACCGCATCACCTGGGAACGCGAAAAAGGGCGCGGCGCGCGCAACAACTGGAAAAACGCGTCGGAAGACATCTGGTTTTTCACGGTTTCCGATAATTTTGTTTTTAATCTCGAAAGCGTCAAGATACGGCGCAAAGTTCTCGCGCCTTACACCGAAAACGGCAAGCCGAAAGATTGGGAAAAATCTTCGAACGGAAATTTTCGCGTCACGCATCCGTCGAATCTGTGGACTGATCTGACCGTGCCGTTCTGGTCGATGCCCGAAAACACCGCGCATCCGACGCAAAAGCCCGAAAAATTGCTGGCGAAGATCATTCTCGCTTCGACGAACGAAAAAGATTTGATTTTAGACCCGTTTGCCGGTTCGGGCACGACGCTCGTCACCGCCAAAAAGCTCAATCGGGCGTTTTGCGGCATCGAACGCGACGAAAATTATTGTCTGCTCGCGCAAAAACGGCTCGCCGCGGCGGAAACCGACCAAACGATTCAAGGTTTCGCGGACGGAGTTTTTTACGAACGAAATTCGCAAATAAAAAAGTAAAAGAAATTTACAGCGATGGACAGGATAAACAAGCTAAGATTGCTCTGGTTTTCCTCAAAATCTTCGGTAAACTTCGGTGGTTAAACAAAATGAAAATCGCAACCTGGAATGTAAACTCGATCGCCATCCGGCTCGAAGCCGTGTTCAAATGGCTGTCGGAAACAAACACGGACGTTTTATGTCTGCAGGAAACAAAATGCGTTGACGAAAAGTTTCCGATCGAGGCAATCAATAATTTCGGCTATCAGGCGGCGTTTATGGGGCAAAAATCTTATAACGGCGTCGCCATTTTATCGAAACATCCGCTCGAAGACGTCCAGAAAAACTTTCACGACGACGAGCTCGATTCGCCGAAACGCCTGATCGCCGCGACCGTTAAAGGCGTCCGCATCGTCAACACGTATATTCCGAACGGCACCGAGCTTTGGACGGATAAATTCACGTTTAAATTGGATTGGCTGCAACGGCTCAGAAAACTTTTCGACGTGACCTGCGACAAAGAATCGGACGTTTTGCTCTGTGGCGATTTTAACGTCGCGCCCGACGAACTGGACGTTTGGAGCGTCAAGGCGTGGGAAGGCAAACTGCATTTTTCAAAACCCGAACGCGCCGCCATTCACCACGTCAAACAATGGGGTTTTACCGATGTTTTCCGCGAGCAGAACGGCAACGTACAGGAATTTTCGTGGTGGAATTACCGCGAAGGCGCGTTTCCGAAAAATCACGGTCTGCGCATCGACCATATCTGGACTTCGAAAAGCCTTGCGGAAAAATGCGTCGGCTGCTGGATTGACCGCGAACCACGAACATGGGAACGCCCGTCGGATCACACGCCGGTCGTCGCCGAATTTAAGATTTGAGGCGAGAATTATGAAGCCAATCCCGACTTTCCTTATTGTTTTAATTTTTATCGTTAATTTTTGCGCGGGTTTTACGATCGCTTTCAAATTAATGACTCCCTATATTGAGAAGGAAAACACGCAATCGTTCGAAAATAATCCCGATCCCAATTATGCAATTTTGGGGTTCACAAATAATGAGGTTCATACTCTAACATTAAGTAAATTAGAAGAATTTAAGCTTCAAAATCCCGAATATTCTTTTCTTGTCCCGAATGGTAAAGAAAATTACTTTGCCAAAAAGCTGAATGATAGAAATAAAGGAATGCTTTTTGAGATAGAAGTTGATCAAATCTCCGATGTCAGGCAATTAATAAGCGTCAGCAGTGACGACATCAGATCAGTCGTCAAAAATACCTATGAAGCAACTGATAAAAAAGTATTTCCTAAATCATCAATGTGGTTAAATTTCCGCTATACACCTTTAAAGATTTTAGTCAGCTCAATCGGCGGCGCAATTGTTTGTCTGATTTTCTTCTTTATCTATAAAAAATATTTGGCAGTTTAGCAAATTTAATAAACATTGCGGCTTAATTAAACGAAATTTTATGAGTTTTCCGAGCATAATCTGGTTAATACGTCACGGCGAAAGCACTTCGAATATTGCGCGTCGCATTGCCGAAACGGAAAAATTGCCGACGATCGATTTTCCCGAACGCGAACCGGACGTGCCGCTTTCGGAGACGGGCGTCGAACAATCAATCGCGCTCGGCAGATGGTTTAAATTTCAAAAGGAAAAGCCGACCGTTATTTTTTCTTCGCCTTATCTTCGTGCCAGTCACACATCACGTTTAATTGTCGAAAACGCCAAGCTCGCAAATATTAAAACCTTTTACGACGAACGCCTGAGAGAACGCGAACTCGGCGTTTTCGACCGTTTGACGAAGCTCGGCGCGATGGAAAAATACGCCGAAGAATGCGCGAAACGCGAAGAGCTCGGCAAATTTTATCATCGCCCCTTGGGCGGCGAAAGCTGGACGGATGTCGCGCTCAGGTTAAGAAGTTTCTGGCGCGATGTCAGCGAAAACTACGAAGACGAAAAGGTTTTGATCGTCACGCACGAGGTCGTCATCCGCGTTTTCAGGTATATTTTGGAAAATTTGACGGAAAACGAGAT
>CADEFG010000314.1 GCA_902826505.1 uncultured Acidobacteriota bacterium | reverse complement strand
CAATCGCCGAAAAGCTCGGCTTGATCGAAAATCTCCATAAGTTTGAAGAGGAAGAAATTCCGCGCATCACGGAACCGGGCGAGCTGACGAGTTATCCGCCGCCCGAACAGTGGGACGATTGGACGGAGTATGAAGCAAAGAGCGGCAACCGGCGCGAAAAGAAAAATTATATGATCGTGCCGACGACCTGTTTCAATTGCGAAGCGGGCTGCGGCTTGCTGAGTTATATCGACAAGGAAACGATGCGCGTCCGCAAATTCGAGGGAAATCCGTATCATCCGGGCAGCCGCGGACGCAATTGCGCGAAAGGTCCGGCAACGATCAACCAGATCAACGACAACGACCGAATTCTTTATCCGATGCGGCGAACCGGAAAACGCGGCGCCGGGAGCTGGGAACGCGTTTCGTGGGACGAGGTTTTGGACTCGATTGCGGCGAAAATTCGTGCGGCGTTGATCGAAGATCGAAGAAATGAAGTCGTTTATCACGTCGGGCGACCGGGACACGAAGGTTTTATCGACCGCGTTTTGCAGGCGTGGGGCGTTGACGGGCATAATTCGCACACGAATATCTGCAGCGCCGGCGCGCGTTTCGGCTACGCGATCTGGCAGGGCGCGGATCGTCCGTCGCCCGATCACGGCAACGCGCAGTTTATCTTTTTAATCAGTGCGCATCTTGAATCGGGGCATTATTTCAACCCGCACGCGCAGCGCATCATCGAGGGCATGATGAACGGCGCCAAACTCTGTGTGATGGACACACGCCTTTCGAACACGGCTTCGATGGCGGATTACTGGATGCCATCGTATCCCGGCAGTGAAGCGGCGGTCTTGCTCGCAATTGCCAATATCTTAATTACGGAGAAACTTTACAACGAAGAATTTTTGCAAAATTGGGTCAACTGGCGCGAGTCCTTGGCGGCGATGAACCCGCAGGCGGAAATTACTTTCGAGAATTTCATCAATGAGTTAGAAAAACTTTACGCCGAATACACGCCCGAATTCGCCGAAACGGAAAGCGGCGTCAAAGCCGAAATGATTCGCGATGTCGCGCAGCAGATCGGGCGCGCCGGAACCAGATTTTCGGCGCATAACTGGCGCAGCGCGGGCGCGGGCAACTTAGGCGGTTGGGCGGTTGCGCGGTGTCTGCATTTTCTTAATGTTTTAACGGGCAGCGTCGGTACGGTCGGCGGGACGATGCCGTCGGCGTGGAATAAGTTCAAACCGAAAGGATTTTCGACGCCGCCCGCGCAGAAATTCTGGAACGAGCTGCATTTTCCGCTAGAATATCCGCTTTCGCATTACGAAATGAGCTTTCTGCTGCCGCATTTCTTAAAGGAAGAGCGCGGCAAATTGCAGGTTTACTTTACGCGCGTTTTTAATCCGGTCTGGACTTATCCCGACGGTTTTTCGTGGATCGAGGCGCTTTCGGACGAATCGAAGATCGGTTTGCACGTCGCCTTGACGCCGACCTGGAACGAAACGGCTTATTTTGCCGATTATGTTCTGCCGATGGGACATTCGAGCGAAAGGCACGATCTGACTTCTTACGAAACGCATTCGGGTATGTGGATCTCTTTTCGCCAGCCGGTGCTGCGCGAAGCGGCGCGGAAAATGGGCAGGGAAACGAAATTTACCTACGAAACGAATCCGGGCGAAGTCTGGGAAGAAGACGAATTTTGGTTTGAATTGTCGTGGCGGATCGACCCGGACGGAAGTTTGGGAATCCGCAAACATTTTATCTCGCCGTATCGCGAAGGCGAAAAAATCACGATCGACGAATATTACCGCTACATTTTTGAAAACACCAAAGGCTTGCCCGAAAAAGCGGCGGAACAAGGATTGACCGCACACGATTATATGCGCAAATACGGCGCGTTTGAGGTCGAACCGGCGGTTTACAATCAGCATCTCAACCGGCTTTCAGAAAGTGATCTAAAGGATTCGGAAACGGACGAAAACGGCAACATCATCAAAAACGGCAAAACGATCGGCGTGATGATCGAAGGACGTGCGCACACCGGATTTAATTCGCCGTCGCGCAAACAGGAATTTTATTCGGCGACGACCGAAGATTGGGGCTGGTCGGAATATAAATTTCCGACTTATGTCAAAAGCCATATTCATCCCGAAAAGCTCGACGCTTCAAAAAACGAGATCGTGCTCGTTCCGACATTTCGCCTGCCGACACTGATTCACACGCGGTCGGGCAATGCGAAATGGCTCGCCGAAATTTCCAATCGTAATCCGCTCTGGATGAGCACCAAGGACGGCAAGCGCTGGAGCATCAAAACCGGCGATCTGGTGCGCATTTCGACCGACATCGGTTATTTCGTCAACCGCGCCTGGGTAACCGAAGGAATGCGTCCCGGCGTCGTTGCCTGTTCGCATCACATCGGGCGCTGGCGGCGCGAACAGGACGCGAAAAACAATCGCTGGTCAACCAATCAGGTGACGATCGACGAGGTTGAAAAAGGCAAATGGAAAATGACGGTCGTCGAAGGCATCGGTGCGTATAAATCTGACGATCCCGACACTTCGCGCATCTTTTGGACGGACGGCGGCGTTCATCAGAACATTACCTTTCCCGTTCATCCCGATCCGGTTTCGGGAATGCATTGCTGGCATCAGCGTGTGAGAGTTGAGCGGGCGCACGACGGTGACAAATACGGCGATGTTTTTGTCGATACCGAAAAATCGTTTGCGATCTATA
This sequence comes from uncultured Acidobacteriota bacterium, assembly GCA_902826505.1. Taxonomy (GTDB): domain Bacteria; phylum Acidobacteriota; class Blastocatellia; order Pyrinomonadales; family Pyrinomonadaceae; genus JAFDVJ01. Next base: position 3,654 of record CADEFG010000314.1, on the reverse strand, counting down.
AAGAATGGCTCGCGATGACGCGCCCTGCGCCGGGACCGAACGGGCTTCGGCGTCCGCTCTGGCTGGCGCGTCCACTGCGCCCGACCGACGAGATGTTTTATGTTGAGAAAAAGTAATTTATAATTTTCTTCATAAATCTTTTTGAGGAAAATTGCGATGAGAATCTTAATTACGACCGATGGTTCGGATTTTAGCCGCGCGGCGGTCGAGAAATGCTGTGAACTTGTTGTCAAACCCGAAAATACGGCGATAAAGATCGTTTCCGTTTATGAACTGACGCTGCCGCTCGACGTTTTTCCATCGCCGACCGAATTTTCCGAGAAGCTCGAAAATTCGGCGCGCGAACAGGCGGAAAGTTTTGCCGAACAAGCCGCCGTACTTGTCAGAGAAAGATTTCCGAATTCGACGATTGAGGTGACCGTGCAGGTTTCATTGGGTGCGCCGGAACAAATCGTGCTTGAAGCGGCGAAGAACTGGAACGCCGATCTGATCGTCGTCGGTTCACACGGACGCGGATTTTGGGGGCGAATGCTGCTCGGTTCGGTGACCGATGCGCTTGTGCATCACGCGCCCTGTTCGGTTCTGGTCGTCCGCAAACCTTGAAAATTTTTAATAAAAATGCCCGGCAATTAAAACCTTAATCACCGGGCAAAACTCAATTATCAATGCACTTTAATTTTTGACCACCGAATATTCGATGCGGCGATTCAGAAAGCGATTGTCGTCGTTCGTATTCGGCACTTTCGGTTTTGTTTCGCCATAACCTTTCGTCTGCAAAGCTTCGGGTTTGACGCCGAATTTGATCAGCGCATCACGCACGGTTTTGGCGCGGTTTTCGGAAAGCGTTTGATTGTCGGCATCCGAGCCGCGTTCATCCGTATGTCCGCCGACTTCCAAGATCGTGCTTGGCGGCAGATTTTTGATATAAGTCGCGGCGCGTTCCAAAAACTTCATCCGGGCTTGCGGAATGTTGTATCGTTTGCTTTCAAAATTGACGATAAAAATATTCAGGGCTTTCACCAATTCGTCAGCCGTATAATTAGGTGCCGGCTTTAAGGCATCCAAAGCCGCGTTTGCGCATTTTTCCGCTTTGTCGAATTCGCCAAGCTTCGGAGGAACGTCGCAATCGCCGGGCGGGTTTTTAACCGAAGCGGTTGGAGTCGGATTCTGGAAACCGCTCGTTTGAGTACAATGCGCGGTGATCGTGATGGTTTCACCGTCTTTGCCTTCGATGTCCCGCGGATCACAGGTATAGTTCGGATGTCTGATCTCGATTTTCTTTAATTCATTGGTTTTCAAGCCTTTGGCACGAAGCGTCCCGTCGCCTTCGGTGATCGACCAGCGAGTGTTATCAACCCAAACTTCGGCGCGGGAAGGCGCACTTTGTATAACAATCTCAAAACCGGTCGGACGAAGGAAGAAAAAATAAACCAGCATAATAACGATGATGGCAAAAAAGAACATCGTTAAAAGTCCGCCGACCGCCCAAAACCAACCCGGAATTCCGCCTTTTTTTTGTTTGTCGTCTTCTTTTTTTTGTTCGGCGGCTTGCGTCGGGGTCGGCGGCAGATTTTGATATTTGGCACGTTCGGCATCGGGAAGCTGAATAAAAGGCGAGGTCGCGCCATAGTTGGTGCGATTGCCCTGACTTTCCCGTTCGTCGCCGAAATCGTGATTGGGAAGTTTGATATTCCCGTCGGTCACGCCCCAATCCGCATTTTTCGGATTTTGTCCCGAAGGCATATAGGTTTTGTTAAAATCCGGCTCATCCTTGATCGGCGGAATATTGGCAACCGTTTTGCCCCAATCATCGGCGGGCGGTTGCGGCGCAAATTTTGAGTTGTAATTCGTTTTTTCCCAATCGCTCGACTCGAAATCGTCGGCACGCGGAATGTTCGGCGTGGTTTTGGAAAAATCATCTGGCGGCAGACTCGGAATTTTTTTTGGATCACTCACAGCTTAATCTCCTTTTCGGTTGCAAACAAAGTAAACGACAGAATTTTCATTTTAACATAAAAATCTCGTTCAATTTTACTCTGTTTCAACAAACTAAAGAGAGACGCAATCAATGTCAAGATTTTTGCGAAGAATTTTTACGATCGAAAACAAGGCGCGGGATTATTTTATATTTGGCGGTTGAGCATTTTTGGTGCGAAGAGCAACACCTTCCTGCCCGAGCAGAAAAACGCGGCGCGCGTCGTAGGTCGAAGTGTTAGTTGGAAAATACGACAGCAGATAGCGGTTGTTGCGAAGCTCGTCGCAGATCGCTTTGGCGGCAGTTTGCGGTTCGTCGAACGAATAACTTTTTCCGCCCGTGCCTTCGACGAGTTGTTTGAGAACATCTTTGGCTTTCGGCTGATTGCGGCGATACGCGCCGTTGGTGCGGTCGGGAATCTCTAATGTGTACAGCGTGATATTTTGATTTTGAAGCTCGGCGAGCGCTTTATCGAATGGCGTTTTACTTCCGCGGTCAAGCCCGTCGCTGATTAAAATAATGATCGTTTTGCGCGTTCCCGGCATCAGCGGAATTAAAACTTCCTTGGTCGTAACGCTCAAGGCGTCGAAAAGATACGGGTTTCCGTTTTTGCGAAAAGTCGCGAGCGACGTTTCCATTTTTTTCGCGTCGTCCGTCCATTCCTGAATGATTTCGGGTTTTTCGTCGTAGGCGATAACAAAAAGCTGGTCGCCTTCAAAAATTTCGTAAGCAAATTCCATCGTCGCTTTTTTCAAGCTTTCAACATCGGCGCGCAAGGTCAGCGAGTTGTCGATCAGCAAAACAATCCGGGCGGGCGACGGGTCATAACTGAAATTTTTGATCTTCTGTTCGATCCCGTTTTCATAAAGAAAGAGATTTTCGATTTTGATCGGTTCGGTCGAATTGGCACGCGAAGCCGTGACGGTTAAAATCGTGCCGTCAAGATCGGCGGTCGATTTGACATTGTTGCGCGATTGCCCGAAGGCAAAAATAGAAGTCACGAAAATAACCGAAACGATTGCAACAAATTTTTCTACCGAAAATCTCATCTGTCTAATCCTTTTGTTTTGAAGTTTCCTTTGCAGGCGGACTGCTGCTTTTTTCTTTGGATGCAGTTTCGGTCTTGGCGGTTGATTCAATCGCCGAACTTTTTTGCGTTTTTTCGGATTTTTCCGGTTTTTCCGATTTATCGCTTTTTTTCCCGGCGTAATCGGTCACATACCAGCCTTCGCCCTTAAACTGAAAACCCGACCGCGACCATTGTTTTTCCAATTTTCCGCCGCAATTTTCACAGACTTTCAAAGGCTCTTCCGAAATCTTCTGCATTTTTTCCAGATGCGTCCCGCAATCCAGACATTTGTATTCGTAAATAGGCATATTTTTTTAGAGGTCAGAAGTAAAAAGTAAGAAGTAAGAAGTAAGAATAATTGTCAGTTCTAACTTCTCGCTTCTCACTTAAATTTACCAATTTGTTGCCGTCACTTTTTCGGCTTCGCCGTGTTCGGCTAAAAATCTTTCGGCATCGATCGCCGCCATACAGCCCGTACCGGCAGCGGTCACCGCCTGGCGATAATAAGAATCCTGCGCGTCGCCGCAGGCAAAAACGCCTTCGATATTTGTTTTCATCGTGCGACCTTCGGTTTTTAAGTAACCGACTTCGTCCATTTCCAGAACGCCTT
>CADEFG010000313.1 GCA_902826505.1 uncultured Acidobacteriota bacterium | reverse complement strand
GGATGTTGAGCGAAGGCAGATAAGCAAAGAGAAAAGCCGCGCACAAAATTATGATGTCAGCCAGAAATTGGACGGGGCGGCGCAGAAACCAAAACCGTTCTTCAGAAATATTTTTCAGCGGCGGATTATCTTGCATTGAAATTTTGAAAAAAGTCTATAATTTGAAGTTACTTTACCTAAAATTGAACTGTCAAATAAAAAACATCGAATACAAAAGGCAACGGCAAAAATAAAAGGTTGAATCAAAAGCGTTTGTAAGTTATTCTTAGCAACTGGAAAATAAGTCAGAGGTTTTATTTTATGAAGTTAAAAACGTCGGTTCTCTTTATTCTCACATTTTTCGCCAGCCAAATTTCTTTCGCGCAGGAAACAATCGTAACGGCGGACGGGCAGCGCGGCTATCTGGTCGGACCGGGCGATGTCGTGGCGATCAAAGTTATGGGCGAACCGGATTTTACGGTCGAGGAAACGACGGTTGATGAAGACGGCAAGATGCAGGTTCCGTTTTTTGAACAGGGAATTTTGGCAAAATGCCGGACGGAAAAGGAATTGACCGCCGATGTCCGGCAGCTTTTAACCAAATATCTTAAAAGTCCGCAGGTTTCGGTGCGCGTCAAACAACGCAACAGCCGTCCGCCGGCAACGATCTACGGCGAGGTTCGCAACCCGCAGCAAGTGGTTTTGACGCGCCGCGCAACCCTGCTCGAACTGCTTTCGTTTTCGGGCGGCGTGACCGAAGACGCGGGCGGCATGATCCAGGTTTTCCGCACCCAGCCGCTGATGTGCAGTGAAGGCGACGCCGCGAACGACTGGAAGATCGATAACAACGACAAACTGGATTTTCCGTCGCGAATGTATAGTTTGAGCAGTGTCAAAAGAGGCGAAGAACAATCGAATCCGATAATTTATCCGGGCGATGTCGTGGTCGTCCAAAAGGCAGCGCCGGTTTATATTACGGGCGAAGTCGTCGCGCCGCAGGGAATTTATCTGAAAGACGGCAGTTTATCGCTGACCGAAGCGATCGCCAAGATCGGCGGCGTGCGGCGCGAAGCGAAAACCAAAGACATCAAAATCTATCGTTTAAAAGCGAATTCGAAAGACCGCGAAGTAATTTCGGCGAACTATGACTTGATCAAAAAAGGAACTCAGAAAGATATTATGCTCGAACCTTACGATATCGTTGAGGTTGATAAATCGAAGAAAAGCATCGGGCAGCTTATTTTTGAAACGGTGACCGGCGCAGGCACATCGTTGATCACGAGCGGCGCGGGCGTTTTGCCGCAAAGAATTTTGTATTAAATTTTTCGGTTGAATTTATAAAGATCCGCGAATTGAAACTTCGATTCGCGGATCTTTATTTTTCCGCGTCGGTGTAAATTTTTTCGATGACTTCTTTGTATTTTTCGTCGACGACGCGCCGTTTGACCTTTAAGGTCGGCGTCAGCTCGCCGCCTTCGACCGTCATTTCTTCCTCGAGCAGCGCGATTTTTTTGACCTTTTCAAACTTCGACAATTCTTTTGTCTGTTCGTTAACTTCTTTTTCGAGAGTTTTGATGATCGTTTTATTTTCGCAAAAATCCTTCGGCGTTTTAAGATTCAAATTTTGATTTTTCGCGTAGCTTTGAAGCTGTTCAAAATTCGGCACGATCAGCGCGGCGGGAAATTTGCGGTCGTTTCCGATGAGCACGACCTGACTGACAAAACGCGAGCCTTTGATCATCTGCTCGATCGGCGACGGCGCGATGTATTTGCCGCCCGATGTTTTGAAAAGTTCCTTTTTGCGGTCGGTGATCTTCAGGAAACCTTCGTCGTCAAATTGTCCGATGTCGCCGGTCTTAAACCAGCCGTCTTCGGTAAAAGCCTCGCGCGTCGCCTGTTCTTTTTTGTAATAACCGAGCATCACGTTCGGTCCCGAAACCTCGATCTCGCCGTCCGCCGCGATCCGCACCTCGACATTGCGAATCGGTTTGCCGACCGTCCCGAGTTTGACGTCGATCGGATTGCTCGACGTGATGACGGGCGAAGTTTCCGTCAAGCCGTAGCCCTGCATGATCGCGACATTGGCGCCGTTAAAGATCAAATAGATTGTTTCCGATAGCGCCGCGCCGCCCGTGATGCAAAAGCGCAGCCGCCCGCCGAAAAACGCGCGGAATTTGGCGAAAACGATCTTATCGGCGATCGAATGTTTGACCGCTAAAAAATACGAGATCGGTTGATTTTTTTCGGTTTTGAGCGCAAATTCCTTACCGACTTCAATTGCCCAATCGAAGATCTTTTCCTTGAGCGGACTCGACTGAGCCGCCATCAGTTTGGCTTTCGCGTAAACTTTTTCAAAGATTCGCGGGACGCCGACAAAGATCGTCGGGCGCACTTCGCGCAGGTTTTCCGAGACCTTATCGATCTATTCGGCGTAATAAACCGCCATTCCGTTAAAAATGTAGAGATACATCGCGCCGCGCTCGAAAACGTGCGAAAGCGGCAACACCGAAAGCGGCACGTCTTTTTCGGAAAAACTGTATTTTTCGCCCGCGTCGATCACGTTTGAAATGATATTGCCGTGCGAGATCATCACGCCTTTCGGTTCGCCCGTCGTGCCCGATGTGTAAATGAGCGTCGCGACATCGCCGATTTTGATCGCTTTTGCCAGATCACCGATCAGGTTCGGCTTTTCCGTTTTTAAATCCGCGCCGCGCTTTTCGAGTTCGGCGAGTGACATCGCGTTTTCCGCCGTGACGCCTTCGAAATTAAAAAAGACAAGTTTTTCGATTGTTTTGCATTCGGGAAAGATCTCTTTCAATCTTTCAAAAGTCGCATTGTCCTCGAGAAAGAAAACTTTCGTTTCCGAATCATTGAGGATATAGCAGACCGAATTGTCGGCGAGCGTCGTGTAAACAGGAACATCAATGATCCCGGCGAATTGACAGCCCGCGTCCGTAAGCGTCCATTCGGGCGAATTTGCCGCCAGGATCGCGACTTTATCGTCCTTTCGCAAACCCAGTGAATAAAGTCCGAGCGCGATATTTTCAGCCCGCGAACACATTTCATCGGACGAAACCCGTTGCCATTTGCCGTTCTTTTTAAAGTTCAGCGCGTCGGCGCGATTGTGTTTTTTGAAGGCTTGCCGAAAAAGTTCCGCCAAAGTCTGCGGTTCGTCCGTCAAAAGCGGAATGCGCGCGCTCGATTTTGGATTTGGACGCACGGATTTTTTATTTTCCTCGATTTTCGGTTCGTTATTCATTGTGCAAAACACCGCCGAAAAATACTTTTAAAACTTCGTCCGCCATCGGCGCGAGCGGATAGGCTTTGTTTGAAAGAATCCAGTTTGTGACCATTTCGTCGAGCGCACCATAGAGGATTTTCGCGCACACGACCGGTTTCAGATCCTTGCGAAAAACGCCTTTTTTCTGTCCGTCTTCGATCGTTTGCTGAATGATCAGAAGATATTCGCCGAAACCGGCGGCGGAAAATTCCTGCATAAATTTGGTCGAACCGCGCAGTTCGACCTGAAAAACGATCGCCAGATCGCGGTCGGCGCCCAAACGTTCGAGATGAAGCTGTGCGATCCGCCGCAGTTTTTCTTCCGGTTTTTCGATTTCCGCCAATTCCTTTTTGCCCTCGGCGATAAAATCCTCCATCGCGCGGTCGAAAAACGAATGAAGAATATCGTCCTTGCTTTTGAAATACAGATAAACCGTGCCGTCGGCAATCCCGGCTTCCTTGGCGATGTCTGCAACTTTCGAATTGAAATAGCCTTTGCCCGCGAAAACCTTGATCGCGGCGCGCAGGATCGCTTCGCGTTTATCGGCGACAAAAACCCGTGCTTCTCCATTTGTGCGTGTCGTACGAGACATAATTGATTTTGGATTTTGGATTTTGGATTTTGGATTTGAAATCCATCATCTCAAAATCTCTGAATGAATCATCATTCATTTTTAGTAAAGTTATAACAGATTCTTGTGTGAAAGCAACAAAAAATTTACGAATTACAAATTTTTTACAATTAAAAACCGAAATGCGTTTTATAATGAGATCAACAAACGATCGAGAATAATCAAGATTGCGGATTTGCCAATCCAAAATCCAAAATCTAAAATCCAAAATCAGAATGGGAATTTATAATTTCAGCGCCGGACCGGCGATTCTGCCGCCCGAAGTTTTGGAAAAAGCCCAAAACGAACTACTTTCTTTGAATGGAATCGGGATGAGCGTGATGGAGATCAGCCATCGCTCGGCGCATTTCGCGCGCGTTTTAGAATCGGCGGAAAACGGCATTCGCGAACTGCTTGAAGTTCCCGAAAACTACAAAATACTTTTTCTGCAAGGCGGCGCGAGCTTGCAATTTTCGATGATTCCGATGAATTTTCTGAAAACTGCGGCAGATTATGTCGTGACCGGCGCGTGGGGCGAAAAAGCGGTCAAAGAAGCAAGAAAATGCGGTACGGTGAACGTCATTCTTTCGACCAAAGAAAGCGGTTTTCGCTCGGTTCCCGCGCAGGACGAACTCAATTTCAGCCAAACGGCGGATTATATTCATTACTGCTCGAACGAAACGATCGACGGCGTCGAATTCAAATACGATCTCGACGGCAAAGGAATTCCGGTCGTCTGCGATGCTTCGTCGAATATTTTGTCAAAACCGATAGATGTCGAAAAATACGCGCTCATTTACGCCGGCGCGCAGAAAAACATCGGTCCGTCGGGCGTGACCTTGGTGATTATCCGCGACGATCTTCTTGAAAAAGTCCCGACGAATCAATTTTCGATGCTCGATTACCGCGCGATCGCCGCCAACGATTCGATGCTCAACACGCCGAACACCTGGGGAATTTATCTGATCAGTCTGGTTTGCGAATGGCTCAAAGCAAAAGGCGGCGTTTCGGCGATGGCGCGTCTTAACGAAGAAAAAGCAAAGATTCTTTACGACGCGATCGACACGAGCGACGGTTTTTACAGCGGACACGCCGAAAAAAAAGCGCGAAGTTTGATGAACGTCACTTTTCGTCTGCCGTCGGAAAATTTGGAAAAACAATTTGTCGAAGAGGCGACCTTGAGCGGCTTCGACGGCTTAAAAGGACACCGCTCGGTCGGCGGCATCCGCGCGTCCGTTTACAATGCTTTTCCAAAAGAAGGCACCCGTGCATTGGTCGAATTTATGCGTGAATTCGCACATAAAAACGATTAAAAAGCCGGTCACATATTTTCTTTGCTGCCTTTTTTCTGGATTACGAAGCCGCTTGAGTGTAATAAACTTCTTCGTAAGGCTGCAGAACAACCCAGCCTTGACCTTGAAACGCGAGCTGGAAAGATTCGCCGCTGCCGCGACCGAAGAAAGTTTTGAGTGAAATATCCGTTTTGATCGTCGGCTGCAGATTTCCCGACCAGGCGACCGTCGCGTTCGGATCGGTGTAAACCGGATATTGCGGCGTGACGACCAGCGTAATCGGATCGAAATGCGTGGTGATCGCGACCATTCCCGTTCCGCCAAGCTGAATATTAAAAAGTCCGCCCGCCGCAATTCCAGCCATCCGGCGCATCATTTTGATATCCCATTGAATCGCATCTTCAAACGCCAGAATGTTGTTGCCGTTAACGTAAAACATTTCATTTTGCAGATAAATGATGCGAACTTTTTTGCCGCTTTCGGCAAAATAAACGCGTCCCTGACCTTCGGCTTTCATCATCGGCGTCGATTCGCCCGTCACGGCTTTTTTTAGAAATTTGCCAATTCCGCCTTCCATCACGCCTTCCCGTTCAAATTTGACGTTGCCCAGATAACCGATCATCGAACCGAGCTTTGCCCAAACTCTGCCATTTAAGTTAACTTCCAGAAGATATGGATTTTCGAGTTCGAAAAATTCTCGTTTGCTTTCTTGCTGCGCAGTTTGCTGCAAAAAACTCTGCATTGTGTATTTCGACATATTTTCTCCCTTAATTAAATTTTTGCTAAGATTTCCAATAATTCATTTTCTTCGATTTCAACCACGGTTCGCAAATCGATCAAAACTTTATCTTCCAGAATCCGCGTGATGACGGGCGGCTTCGCGCCGCGCAATTTTTCTTCCAATTTGCTGACTGAGATATTTGCGTGTTTTATCGCAAGCAGCGTTGTGACGGGCTGAACATCGGGCGCTGAACCGCCGCCGATGACGGAATTTCCTTCCGTCACCTCAAACCATAAAGCATGATTTTCGCCTAAAATTTCACGCAAAGTTCGAGCAAAATTCCAGGTTCGCTGTTTGAGTTCGTCGCTCGTCATCGAAAGCATCCGCAGAACGGGAATTTCCTGCATAAAATTCTCACGGCGAAAGGCTTCGAGCGTTGCTTCCGTAGCGGCGTAGATCAATTTATCAACTCTTAAAGCTCTGTAA
>CADEFG010000312.1 GCA_902826505.1 uncultured Acidobacteriota bacterium | reverse complement strand
CCGATTGATCGTCCATCTGCGGCGCTTTTCAAACTCAAGTTTGAACCTTGAACGAAGACTGAATACTCTATAATCTAAATTTTGTGATAACTCAAACTTGGCGCCACCAGCGCCTTTGCGGGAAACAACCTGTAATTTCACGCAAAGGCACTGGTGCCGCCAAGGAAAAAACTGAATACCCTTCTAAATCAAATGATCGAAAGTTGCAAAATAAAAAAAACAGAACTGAAATCCATTTGTCTGAGATAATTTTGCACGACTGCTTAAGACAACCGTTTGGTGTTGATTTATTCGGAGCCTTCTAATATTCGGATCATTGTCCGATAGCTTTTTTGTCAGTTTCCAACGCGATTTGCCGGTTTCCGCCGCGTGATAATTTGTTAGCTATTTATTCGATCGAGATTTCAACAAACCAGTCTTGACATCGTTAAACGCATTATTTAGAATTTCTTCTTATTGAAAACGATTTTCAATTTCAGCTTTAAAACCAAATAAAACCCTCGACGCGGCAACGTCGAAGGCTTTGTAAAGCACAGCCCAAACGCTGAACTTCTGGATTCGAATCGCGGATGGTGTGCCGGATTTATCCTAGCACGCTTCGTTTGCTCATCACAAGAAAAGCTTTTTTTCTTATCTCTAAATTATAGGGACCGGTTATTTTGATTTAGTTTCGCTTGGATTGCAAAAATCCGCCGGAAAATCTTTTCATTAAAAATTGTTTGATAAATGACGGAGTGGAAAATGTTAAATAATAAAATTAGGGTTCGAAAAAATCATAAAAACAAATCGGTCAAACGCCAGCCGCGCTATTGGATTCTTTCCGTAACGGCAGTCGGTTTACTGGTGGCTTATACGGTCGGCGAAAGCCGCGCACTGAATATTGCGCATTTAACGGATAATCGAAGCGTCGGGGCAAAATGGGACAAAAAAGAAGAAAAAGCGCCGATTCGTTTCAATATCCCGGCAGGCGCGCTGAGCGAAGTGCTGACGGTTTTTGAAAAAGTTTCGGGTCTGCGGGTGATTTTGTCCGATGAAAATTACAAAAATCTGGCGTCAAAAGGCGTTACCGGAGATTTTTCGCCCGAACAGGCATTGATCCAAATTCTTGCCGGAACGGGCTTAACATTTAGTTACACCGCGCCGAAAACCGTTATGCTGAGGCTTTTGGGACCAAATGAAACCGTCCGGATCGTCGGTGAAAGCAATACGCTTACTTCGCCGAAATTTACGCAACCGATCAAAAATATTCCGCAAACGATCACGGTCATTAACAAGCAAGCCATTCAAGAACAAGGCGCGACAACCCTGCGTGATGTATTGCAGAATGTGCCGGGCTTAACGATCACGGCGGGCGAAGGCGGCGCGCCGGCGGGCGACAATCTGACTTTGCGGGGATTTAGCGCGCGCAACGATATTTTTATTGACGGAGTGCGGGATTTGAGCCCGCAAAGCCGTGACCCTTTTAATTTTGAACAGGTCGAAGTTGTCAAAGGACCGACATCGGCTGTTTCGGGGCGCGGTTCGACCGGCGGAACAATAAATTTGATCAGTAAAGTGCCGGCGTTCAGCCCGTTTTATAATTTTGACTTTGTCTTCGGAACGGATCAGACGAAACGTGTGACGGGCGATATAAATGTGCCTTTGAATAAATTGGGTTTCGGCGACCGCGCGGCATTTCGTTTGAATTTGATGGTGCACGATTCGAATTTTCCGGGTCGCGAAGTGGTTGAAAACGACCGCTGGGGAATTGCCCCGACGTTTTCATTCGGGATCGGCAAAAAAACGTTTGTCACGCTCGGTTATTTTCATCTCCAACAAAATAATATTTCGGATTACGGAATTCCGTGGGTGACGCCGACGAATAATGTTTTAGTCGCTTATCGCGATCGTCCGGCACCGGTTCCGCGCGACACTTTTTACGGATTTTTAAGCCGCGATAAAGAAAAGCTTCGCGCGGATCTGGCAACCGTTCAGCTAACCCACACATTTAACGATAATTTTAGTTTGCGAAATCAATTGCGCTATGCAAATTCGTCGCGCGACTCGATCGCGACTCCGTCAAGATTTACGACCAATGTCAATTCGACCGCGATCAATCGTGAGATGCGTTCGTGGATCACCGAGGATGACGTTTGGGACAATCAGACGGATTTGACGGCGAAATTCAAGACCGGATCGATCCGGCATGCATTGGTCTCGGGCGTTGCTTTCACGCGCGAAAACAATCTTCGGACGCTGCGCACGGCACCGAATTCGCCGACCACTCTGCTCGATCCGAATCCGCACGACAATTACCCGGGAATTATCACGGTTGACCCGAATCGCGGCGACATCACCGCGAATTCACAGGCATTTTATATTTTCGACACCGCGAGCTTCGGCGAGAAATTCGATCTAACGGGCGGAATCCGTTTTGACAGATTTGATGCCGACGGCGTCACCGCCGGAACATTAGCGCCGATTTCAAGAGTTGATATGCTTTTTAGTTTCCGTTTTGGCGCCGTCTATAAACCGGTCTCGAACGGCAGTCTTTACGGTTCGGTTTCCTCGTCGTTAAACCCGTCGCTCGAAGGTTTGTCCTACGGTGCCGCGCTTGCCACGCTCGACCCTGAAAAAACTTATAATTACGAGATCGGAACAAAATGGGATTTATTTAATAATCGAATTCTGTTGTCGGGGGCAATTTTCCGCGTTGATAAAACAAATGCCCGAACGCCTGATCTAATCAGCGGTCTGACGGTTTTGGACGGCAAACAGCGAGTTGACGGGCTTGAAATAGGCGTCACCGGAATTATTACACGCGGCTGGAATGTGCTGGCGGCTTACACGCTGCTCGACAGCAAGATTTTGGAATCGAACGCTAATTTAATTGGCGGAACATCGCTTGAAATCGGCAAACGTTTGGTTAATACGCCGCGCAATTCGATGAGTTTCTGGTCGACCTATCAAACCAAGTGGCGTTTGACTTTTGGCGGCGGAACGAGATTTATCGGCAAACGCTTCGGCAATCCGACCAACACCCGTTTTGTTGACAGTTATTGGCTCGTGGACGCGATGGCTTCATACCGGATCAACAAACATCTCGATCTTAGGCTGAACGCTTACAATTTGACAAACGAATATTATTTTGACCGGATCGGCGGCGGACATCTCGTGCCCGGGGCGGGAAGATCAGCTTTGTTCGGGGTTGGTTTAAATTTCTAAGTTGCACCGGAAACGGGAATTCAGTTGATTTTTTCCGAAAGATTTTGTAAATAATCGCGCAAAGTCTTGCGGAATTGAAAATTTCAAAAATAATATGCTTTTGCAAATTCCAGACGTTTTAACAACCGGACAAGCGGCAGCGTGCCGGCAGAAAATCGAAAGCGCCGAGTGGATTGACGGACGTGTCACAGCCGGACATCAATCGGCAAGGAAAAAACATAATCTGCAACTGGCAGAAAATCATCCGCTTGCCGAAAAATTGGGCGAAATTATTTTGGGCGCGCTCGAACATAATTCGCTGTTTATGTCGGCAGCATTGCCTTTGCATGTATTTCCGCCGCTTTTTAATCGCTACGAGGGCGGGCATTCATTTGGAAATCATATTGACAATGCGATCCGGCAGGTCGCGGGCACACCGTTTCGAGTCCGCACCGATTTATCGGCGACCCTTTTTTTAACACCGCCGGAGAATTATGATGGCGGAGAGCTGGTTATCGAGGACACATTCGGCATTCATAATGTAAAATTGCCTGCCGGACATTTGATTTTGTATCCGGCAACGAGCTTGCACAATGTTCGACCGGTGACCAATGGCGCGCGGATCTCGTCTTTTTTCTGGGTTCAAAGTATGGTTCGCGACGACGGGATGCGGACGATTCTTTTCGATATGGATATGGCAATTCAGCGAATCGCCCAAAACGAGCCCGATCACCCGTCGGTGATCCAATTGACGGGCGTTTATCACAATTTACTGCGCCGTTGGGCGGAAGTTTAGAACTAATTTTCAGAGTTTTATCAAGAGGGTTTTGCTTTTATGAATAGATTTCGCAAAGTTTTATTTTGGCTTCACTTGATTTCAGGGATCTTGGGCGGCATCGTGATTTTTATAATGTGTGTGACCGGCGCACTGCTTTCATTTGAGAAAGACATCGCCGAATTTGCCGAACGCGAGATGCGTTATGTCGCGCCGCCGGAAAACGCAAATAAACTTGCGGTGAGCGAAATCCTTGCCAAAGTCTCGGAAGCCAAACCGAACGCCAAACCCTCGTCAATCGCCCTGCCGAACAAACCGCATGCCGCCTGGCAGGTTTCGCTGGGGCGTGACGGACAGGTTTTCGTTAATCCTTACACGGGCGCTATTACGGGCGAAGGCGCGACCGCTTGGCGCGGATTTTTCCGAACAATGACCGATCTGCATCGCTGGATCGCGCTGTCGGGCGATGGTCGAACGATCGGCAAAGCGATTACCGGCGCGTGTAATTTGATGTTTTTGTTTTTGGCGATTTCGGGAATTTATATTTGGTTTCCACGCCGTCTGAGCTGGAAACATTTCAAAGCCGCGCTGACCTTTCGCTGGAAAGTCAAGGGAAAGGCGCGTGATTTTAACTGGCACACGGTGCTCGGTTTCTGGTCTTCGCTGATCCTGATCGTGCTGACGCTGACGGCGACCGTCATTTCGTATCAATGGGCAGGGAATTTGCTTTACACTCTGACCGGAAACGAGGTTCCGCCGCCGCAACCGCAACAACAACAGGCGCCGAATCCGGCTGGCGAACAATCCGCCGGTTTGCCGGAAAATCTGAACGCGATTTGGGCAAAAGCGGAAAATCACTCGGCAGGCTGGAAATCAATTTCGCTGCGTCTTCCGATTGCCAAAGACGCGGCGATTTTCACGATCGACGAAGGTCTTTACTGGAATATTTTCGGACGTTCAACCCTGACGATCGATGCGAAGACGGTTGAAGTTGCCAAATGGGAATCATACGGCGAACAAAATTCGGCGCGGCAGATTCGTTCGTGGTTTCGTTTTACGCACACGGGCGAAACCGGCGGTTTCGTCGGGCAGTTGGTCGGTTTTTTAGCCTGTCTCGGCGGCGCGGTTTTAGTTTGGACGGGAATTTCGCTGGCGTTGCGCCGCTTTGGCAATTGGCGGTCAAAAAAATCAGAAATTCGGGTTTCTGATTAAAACCGGAATTGCCGGAACATTCCGGTGCAAATTGTTTTTCCGAACTTTGCCCCTTTAAATTTTGCTTAACATAAAATGTTTTTAATAAATAAAAAATTTCTTGGGTCCGACGCCGATATTTGTCTCAAAAAGGCAGCAATGGGTCATGAATTTGCGCCTTTCCAGCCAACGCTTTTTTTAAGGGTAATTTTAAAAACTGTATTCGATGAAGAGCTCCGGCAAAGTCTTTTGGAGGCTTTAGAATCATTTACGATCCTGGAATTTAAGATTCAGCCGCTTGAATCGGAAGACACGCAATTGATCGTTGAACTCGGAACCGATCACCAGCCGAATACGATTCTGACAATTATCGAACTGGTCGTTGAAAAAAGTAAAAGTTTATCTTCAGGCAACTGACGTTTGAAAATTTTGCCGGTAAAGTTTTTGCCGGATCGATCAAAACAGCCTGCCGGTTATGTCGGCGTATTGATTGGAAAAGTATCTAACAAAAATTCCAGATCGCTTTTTCGAGCTCCGTCAGCGAATAATCAACCGCTTCGTCTCGCAAACGGACGGCGTAACGGCGCAAATCGCTGTATTCGTAAAACATTGTCAAAAGCATCAGCCGTTTCCGAAGCTCGTCATTAATTTCATATTCCGGATAACCGAACGCCCGGAAAAATTCGCGCTGCAGATTGCCCTGACCCTGAATCATCAATACTCCGACGGCGAGAAAATCATATTCGTGAAAGCCTTTCAGCGAATCGGCAAAATCGAAAAGCCCGGAAATTTGCCATTTCCCGGCAATTCGTAAAAAACGCAAATTCCCGAAATGCACGTCGCCGTGAAGAAAGACCGGCGGCAAATCGGTCGGCAATAACTTTAGATTTTCTTCCAAATATGCCGGAATCTGCGCGAGAACTCGATCGTTGACCTGTCGGGCTTTTTGGCGCTCGAAACAGGTTGCGGCTTGAAATTCGATAAATTTATGCCAATCGAAATTAATCGGTGAAGTGTCGGAAAGATGAAGCGTTTTTAAACCTTCGGCAAGCTGCGTCAAAATCGAAATCTGCTCGCCACCGGCAAGTTCGAGCCAGATCTGCCGGTTCATTAAAACGCCTTGAACCTGCGTCGTGACCAAATATTGGTAACCGTCAAGCTCGCCAAAAGCCACAACTTCAGGAGTTTTTAGATTCGTGCGGGCAAACTCGAGCGCGGTTTTTTCG
>CADEFG010000311.1 GCA_902826505.1 uncultured Acidobacteriota bacterium | reverse complement strand
TTCGACGAGGCTTTGGAGCAGATCGAACAAGCCCAAAGACTCGATCCGGGCTCGCTTTATCTGAGCACGATTCGCGGCGTTCCGTTTGGTTATAAAAGACATTTCGACCAGGCTATCAGACAGTTTCAGATGGTTTTGGAAATCGATCCGAACTTCAAACGCGCCCATTATTATCTGGCGTGGACGCTGTTCAATGCGGGTCGCTGGGACGAGGGTATTGCCGAATTTGAAAAGGTCGTTGCCGCCGAACCGATTCAGCAAACGCTCGCGCTTCTGGGACATTGTTACGGTGCGGCGGGAATGCGCGACAAAGCGTTTGAAATGCTTCGACGGCTTGACCAAATGGCGGTCGAAAAATACATTTCGCCCTACCAACGCGCGCTAATTTACGTGGGATTGGGCGAAAAAGAGCAAGCCCTGACGGAGCTTGAAAAAGCCTTTGAAGAAAATTCGATCTGGCTCATCTGGATGAATGTCGATATCCAGCTTGAAAGTTTGCGCGACGAACCGCGTTTTAAGGATTTGATGGCAAAATTAAATTTCCCGAAATCTAAATAAGTTCCCAAAAAATCATCGCAGAAAAGTGCAGAGAATCCGCCGGCAAACGCCGGTTTTTTTTATTCGGCGCGCAATTCTTTGCGCGCTTCGCGACACGGGCGGCGAAATTTTTATTGGCGGAATAATCTACAAAACATCAAATAATTTAAGATTTAATGTTGTTGATATTTTTGTCAACAATATTTTTTTGTCCTGTGTTTGATCTTTTGATGTTCCTCAAATTCTTCAAATACAGGATTTACCGGCTGCCGGCGACAGCTTTCACAATTTCGGTTTTCAATTTGCTTCGAAACGAGCGGATATGTTTTCGCACGGTTTCAAATCTCTCAAAACAAACTAACCGTGCTTCGACAATTTCAAAAAATCCATAGTTAAGGAGCAATAAAAATGTTAAAAAATTTCAGATTAGTGTTTTCGATTGCCGCGATAATTCTCGGACTGGCGAGCTTCGGCTTCGCTCAGGACAGATTCGGGACGATCGAAGGCGTCGTTAAAGACGCCACCGGCGCGGTCATTCCCGGAGCAACGGTCAAAATCGAAGGAAACGCCTTTAACCGGACGGCAACCGCGAACGACGAAGGTTTTTACCGCGTTTTGGCGGTGCCGCCGGGAGAATATACGATTACGGCAAATTCAAGCAGTTTTTCGGCGAGCAACCCGACCACGGCGACGGTCGTGCTTGGTCAATCGACGGTGATCGATTTTGCGCTCCAGCCATCGAGCGTTAACGCGACAGTCACGGTCAGCGGCGATGTCGCGACGATCGATTCGACGTCGAGCCGCGTCCAAACAAATATTACGAGCGAGCGCTTTGAGCAAATTCCGAAAGGCACCTCTTTTTCCAGCGTTTTGCAGACCGCCTCGGGCGTTCAAAAAGAGCCGAAGGGCGCCGGTTATCAGATTGATGGTTCAAGCGGCGCGGAAAACACCTTTATCATTGACGGGCAGGAAGTGACAAATTTCAATACCGGTCAATTAAACAGCAATAACGATCTGCCGTTCGGATTAATTCAGGAAGTGCAGATCAAAACGGGCGGTTTTGAAGCCGAACACGGCGGCGCGACGGGCGGTGTGATCACGCTTGTCACCAAACGCGGCGGAAATGAATTCCGAGGTGATGTGGGAATGTCTTTCCAAACCAGCAAACTGGACGCCAGAAACGTTTTGGTTGATCCGGTGACCGACCCGCTTTCGCTGAGCGTGATCGAGAATCAAAATCTTCCGCAGTCGATCATCATGAAACCCGATCCGAATAGTTTGGTTTACGTGACACCGCCGGGCGATAGTTACACGAATTTTTTCCCCAATTTCTCGCTTGGCGGACCGATTATCAAAAACCGTCTGTGGTTTTTCAGCAGCTATAATATCCAGAGCTTTGAAACCAGACGCGATGTCAATTACACGAGCGGAACGATCTTAACGGATTCTTACCGCCGCAACGAACGACGCGATTACGGCTTTTTCCGGCTTGACGCGCAGCTCGGCAACAAATTGAATCTGACGGGCAGCTATACCTATAATCCGATTCGCGTTCACGGTGATCTGGGTGCGGTGACCGGTCTCGCGACGAGCGCGCCGGACGGCGGCATTTTGGGAAGAGGAAGCGATTTTTACGATAATCTCGGCGGTCGCCGCGCCTCGTCCGTCTATAATTTCGGCGGAACCTGGACACCGACCACCAACTTGATCATTTCTGCCCGTGGCGGTCAAAGTTATCTGAACGAAAAACTCGGCAGCTACGGCGTTCCCAATTTTCCGCGGATTCGCTGTCTGTTAGGCAATCTCAACCCTGACGGAACGCCGCGTTATCCCGGAACCAGCGCGGGCGGAACCTGCGCGAGCGGTTTTGCAAATGTTCCGACCGTTTTCAAAACAAATAAGGACATCTCCAAACGATCGACGTTTGACACCGACGCGACCTTTATTTTTAACGGTTTCGGTCGTCATAATCTGAAGTTCGGTTACCAGATGAACAAAATCAGCAATGATGTTGACCAAGGTTATTTCGGTGTCGGCGAAGTGCGGATCTCTTACGGTTCGACCTCGCGCGGCGTCGGCGGCGGACCGGGCGAAATCGGTTTCGCGATCGTTCAGGATTTCGGAACGGTCGGCAAAGCGGGAAGCTCGAGCAACGCGCTGTATGTTCAGGACAGCTGGACGATCGGACGCTTGACGATCAATCCGGGACTGCGGATCGAAAAAGAAGATGTTCCGTCGTTTTCCGCGACCGGCATCCCGATCGTCTTTGGCTGGGGTTCAAAACCCGCGCCGCGGATCGGTGCCGCCTTCGATGTTTTAGGCAATGGAAAGTGGAAAGTCTTCGGCGGTTACGGATGGTTTTACGACCGTTTCAAATATCAACTGCCGCGCGGTTCGTTCGGCGGCGACAAACTGCTTCAATATTATGTTCCGATCCTTGCGAGCAACCCGGACTACACATTCTATACAAGACAATACATCTTGCAGAATCAGGTCTTAACGGTTGATTTGCGCGTTCCTTCAAACGACCCGTCGGACAACCGCGTCGACCCGGATCTGAAGGCGGCGCGTGAAAGCTCGATCGATCTCGGAACCGAATTTGAACTTCGTCCGAATCTGGTTCTCGGCGCCCGTTTTGTCCATAAACAACTTGACCGGACAATCGAGGACGTCGGTATCTTTGATGCCAATCAGAATGAGCTTTTCTTTATTGCCAATCCGGGCGAAGGCGTTGTCGGACAGGCATTTTTCCCGGGCGTGCCGGCAACACCGAAAGCCGAACGGAAATATGATGCCATCGAATTTCGCGTCAACAAGCGTTTTTCCGATAATTATTTCCTAAATGCGACCTATACTTACAGCCGTCTTTTCGGAAATTATTCGGGACTCGCGAGCTCGGACGAAAACGGTCGTTCAAGCCCGAATGTCAATCGCTTTTTCGATCTGCCGTTTCTCGCCTTTACGGCTGACGGTGTGCCGGATAACGGAAGATTGGCAACGGATCGTCCGCACGTCGTCAAATTCAACGCCGGATACAATTTTGACTGGTTCGGAAGCAAAACCAACACGACCGAGTTTAAGGGTTTCTTTTTAGCCCAGAGCGGAACTCCGGTTTCAACCCGGGTCAGCTTCTACGGCGCGTTTACATTCCTCAACGGACGCGGCGATCTGGGTCGCACGGAAACCTACAAGCAGACCGATTTGGCGATCAGTCATAAATACAAATTCGGACGCGATGCGCGCTATACGCTTGCCTTTGATTTGGATGTCTTAAATACATTCAATGAAAATGCGGTGGTCAGCCGCTTCCAGAATATTTTTGCCGCCAGCCTTTCGGCTCCGAACGTCGTGCAGTTCTTCCCCGGCATCACGACCGAAACGGCATTTATTCAACGCGTCTTCAACGGCGGCTTATCTTCGACGATTCAGGAATTGAACCGTCGCGGAAATGCCGGTTTATCAACCTGCGGCGCAAACGGCACGACCAGTTGCGCGGCTTTCAAAACAGACGCCAGATATAATCAACCGAGTCAGTTCCAGCTGCCACGCTCAGTCCGGTTCGGTTTCCGCTTTATCTTTTGATAGCCGATTATTTCTGATGTCTCGAAACCTGCTCTTTAAAAGAGCAGGTTTTCCTTGTTTTCAGAATAGCCAATAATCAGTAAAGCGAGCGGTCGCAAATCTGGTTAAACTAATCAAGGTTTTCGATTAACCAAATTCGCGACCGCTCACTATTCTGAATTATCATTTTATGAAATTAGCTGCCGGAAAATTTGCCTTGACGTTATTGATCGGAATCGCATTTTGCGTGTCAGCTCAAAAAAACTTCGCGCAAAATTCGATCAGCGGGATAATTTTTAACGCGAGTCGCCAGCCGGTTGCGAAAATTGACGTCGAATTGCTCGACGAATTCGAACGACTCCTGAAATCGACCAAAACAACCTCTTCGGGACTCTATAATTTTCAGGGACTGCGCGCCGGAAATTATTACATTCAGGTCAGAACCGATGGGACAAATTACAAGGAAGCAAAAGAAAGAGTCCAACTCGGACAGGCAAATCGTATTTCGGCGACCGGTTCTTCGGGCAGCGAATCTTTACAGGTTGATCTCACTCTGCAAATTGAAAAGCGGGGAAACAACCCCGACACGCCGCTCAACAACGAAGTGGTCTTTGCCCAAAATGTTCCGCCCGAAGCCGAAAAATATTTTGAAAACGCGCTGAAAAAACTAAAAGACACAAAAACGGACGAAGCGGTTTCCGATCTCGAAAACGCGCTCAGGATCTTTCCCGAATATTTTCTCGCGCTCGAAAAAATCGGTTACGAGTATCTGGCAAAAGGCAAATTTGCCGAATCCGAAACGGTTTTTGCAAAAGCATTAGAGGTTTATCCGAAAAGTTTTTCAGCCAAATCGGGTTTGGGAATCGCACAGTATAAACTCGGTAAAAAAACGGACGCCGTCAAAACGCTCGAAGAATCGATCGTCCTCAATCAATCGGCGGCAAATTCATTTCTTTTTCTCGGAAAGATCTACCGCGAATTAAAAGAATTCGCAAAAGCGGAAACGAATCTGAAAAAAGCCAAAGACCTCAGCCAAAACAAATTAGCGGACGCGCATTGGGAACTTGCGCTGCTTTATTACTACAATCTGAATCGCCCGGCAAACGCGGCTGATGAGCTCGAACTTTATCTCAAGGCAAAGCCCGCCGCCGCCAATAAACCGCAGATCGAAAAACTGATCAAAACAATGCGCGAAAAAGCCAAAGAAAAAGTTAAAAATTGAGGTCGCTTTTGATTAGTTTTCAGCGCTTGCTTTCAATTTCGCCAAATTTAAAGCATTGATTTCGATCCGGTAAATATTGCCGGTGCCGTTTTCGATACTTCGAAGAAATTTTCCAAGTTCGTTAAACGAGAAGGGTTTCGCCGGAATCGAATCCTGAAAACCTCGTTCGCTCGTAAAAAACAGGGATTTTCCGTCCGGCGAACCGATCGGAGCGTATTCGCGTGTCTTGGAATTTACGCCGCTGCCGAGATTGACGGCTTTTGTCCAAACTCCGTTTTGATTGAAACTAACGTATAAATCGCCGTCGCCGAAACCGTCAGGACGCCCGTAAGAAGCTAAAATCAGATAGCTTTGATCGGGCGCGAGATAGCAATCGGCTTCCGTAAATTGAGAATTCAACGCGCCCAAATTTTCCGGTGCGCCGTATTGACCATTGACGAGGCGTGAACGGTAAATATCAAAACGACCTTTTCCGCCTTGCCGGTTCGTGCTGAAATAAAGCGAACCGTCAATTGCCGGTGCCGGAAACAATTCATCGTTTTCAGTATTGACGGGCAAGCCTAAATTTTCCGGCGCGCTCCAGCCGGTTTTCGTTTTTTCGACAACCCAGATGTCGAAATCCGCTTTGGGAACAGTACCTTGCAGCGGACGATTGGAAATAAAAAAGAGCTTTTTTCCATCGGCGGAAAAATATGGGTCGAAATCGCTGTATCGACCGGAAAACCCGGCAACTTCGGGCGTCGACCATTTTCCGCCGACCAACTTGGAAAAAACAATAACTCCTTTGCGCACCGCGTTTTTCGTGAAATACAGTGATCTTCCGTCCGGTGCAAACGCCGCGTTCAGTTCATTGTCCGGCGTCGAAATCACGCCGGGCGCAAACAACTGCGGTTTGATCGAATCCGCCTGCGGGTAAACATCAGCTGAAAAATAGCATAGCAACAGACAAATATAAATTATAAAGAAAATTTTCATAAATAATTCAAAACCATTTCGGTTAATCGTATCAAGCAGGGCGGCGCTTCTGAAAGAGCCAATTTTTGACAAATCGTAATGACCAA
>CADEFG010000310.1 GCA_902826505.1 uncultured Acidobacteriota bacterium | reverse complement strand
CTTTCGTTAGCTGAATTCAGCTTATGATTTCACTAGCACCAATGGTTAATTAGTATTTGTCAGGTTGCTTTAAACAGGAATGAATCCGCACTAAAGCAACCTGTCCGATGATTTACTTTTCAGACTGCCGGGTAAATTTTTTTCCGAATGAATTTTCTATTTCGATTTCGCGTCGTCTTTTTTAGCGGTAAATTCGCCTTCAACGCCGACCGGTTCGACAGTTATTTTCCCGGTCATATTTTTTGCTGTGTCATCAAGTGTTCCGCTGTAGGTCATCGTCAGCGGCGTGCCGTTATAGTCCACATCAAACTTCCAGCTCACGGCTTTGTCTTTGATTTCGCCGGTGACTTGAACTTCTCCGGTTGCATCGGCTTTGCACGTTCCGGTGATTTTTTGTCAACCGGTTTGATCTCGCAAACCTGCTCGACTTCATTGCCGACGACATTGCCTTTTACCTTCCATGTCCCGGAAACGGAATTATCAGCCGCAAATGTCGGAACAACGGAAAATGCTAATACCAGAAATAAACCAAGAAATACTGATTTCATAAAAAACCTCTCTTAAAATTAAAATTTTTACTTTCTTTCTGCCCGCTTTTACTCAACAAAACTTAAAATTTTGTGACATTGACGAACGAACCTGTACAGCGTACAGTATAAAAATAAAATTTGTCCAGTCCTGAAATGAGAGAATGATTTTTTTAGGTGTTAGGTATTAAAATAATAAGAGCAAAAGGTAAAATTTTTAAATGGCGTTTCCAACCAAAACCAGTCGTGAAGAAATCTTTTTAACCGCTATCGAAATCGTCGAGCGCGAAGGCATCAAATCATTATCCATGCGCGAGATCGCCAAGCGTTTGAATCTTGTGCCGAACGCGCTCTATCATCATTTTAAGGATCGCGCCGAGATCGAAGCGGAAATCGCCGCCGCCGGTTTTCGCCGCCTCACAAAAATGTGCCAAAAAGCCGTCGGGAAAACAACCGGCAGCGAAGCCGTCGTCAAGAGCAGCTTTGCTTTTCTGGAATTTGCCCGCGAGCAACCCGAACTCTACAAAATTATGTTCAAATCGCGCGAGCCGATCCCGGTAATTATGGCGGCGATAACGGAACTACAGGAATTTAACAATGGCACCTACGGAGATTTGAACTTCGATCAAAAAATGGAAGAAGCGCAGTATGCAATTTTTGCGATGCTCCACGGAATTGTGACTTTAACGAGCGAAGGAATTTTGGAAGAAAATTTGGGATTCAATCTCAGAGCGGCAATCTTAGCCTTGCTCACAAAGAGTATTGGCGACCAATGATATTAAAATATCAAATTTAAAAAGTTAGCGACAACCGACCCTTAATCTCGTTTGTCGCTAACTTTTTGTCCAGCCTGTCCGTATGCAGAATACACACGGTCGCTCAATGCTTGGCAAAGCATAAACAGACGGCTTCCCCGACGCGCCGCTGCCACCGGTAATAATCGCTATCTTGCTATTTAATCGAAATATTTTTATCAAGGGTTCGGGCTGATACAGGTCCAGCCGCCGTCAACGACTAAACTTTGTCCAGTAATGTGCTTGGCATTGTCCGATACCAGAAACATTGCGGTCTGCGCTATATCGGAAACATTCGCGGCGCGTCCCATCGGCGTCAATTTCGACCAGGCATCGGCATAGCCCGGAGCGTCCAGCGTTCTTTCAGTTAAAGTGGCTCCCGGAGCAATTGTATTAACGTTAATTTTATACACCGATAACTCAATGACCAGATTTTTGGCGAGCATTTCCAAAGCCGCTTTACTCATGCTGTAAGCAGCCAGATTTTTGTGTGCCTGGTGTCCGGTGACGGAGCAGTGCGCCCCCTGATGATTGTTCTTTCATTACTTTGGCAGCGGCTTGTGCCAGAAAGAATGTCCCGCCCAGATTAACCTGCATGACCCTAAAAAATGCCTCCGGCGAATATGTTAAAAAATCGCCATAAAGGGTAATGCCCGCATTGGCAATAACGATGTCCAGTCGCCCGAATTGCCCGACTGCCGTATCAACCATTTTATTGATGAAGACCAAATCGCTGCTGTCACCTGCTAGGGCAATACATATCCCACCTGTTTCTTTTTGGATCGTTTCGGCAGCAAGATTTGCAAGAGATTCATCAATGTCATTTAATAAAATTTTTGCTCCGTTGTCTGCCAGCAATTTGCAGATTTCAAAACCAATGCCCTGACCGGCACCGGTAATAATGGCTGCTTTATCGTTGAATATCATCAGTTCAAATTTATTTCAAAGTAATTTGGACAACTCCAAAAAATGGTTTTGCACAACGGTTTTTGGACACCGCCCTTTTTGGTGACGACTGCCGCCAGCGTCAGGATCAGCGGACAAGTTTTGTTTGGCGAAAAACAAGGCATCGCCGGCGCAACGGTTATGCTGCAAGGCGGAATTCTCTCAGCGCCGCGCACGACGCGCACCAATTCGTTCAGAAATTTCGAGTTCGAAGAGGTTGAAGCCGGACAGTTTTACATCGTCAGCGTGCAGCAAAAAAAATACGGGTTTGCCCAAAATACGCTGTCATTGACCGTCTTTGACGATGTCGCGGACATCGTTTTTCGCGCCGATTGGCAAAATTAAAATTATCGTCAATCGGGAAGTCGTCAATAGTTGCTGCCAATTTCAAAATCGATTGACGATTTACGATTGACGATTCCGCTCTTTGTAAGCCTGCATCGCTTCCGCTGCGCCGGCGTGCATGATTTCGGGTTTGTGATACTTCCAGAATTTTTCAAATTCCTCGTCCGACATTTCCGTTTTTTCGGCGCGGGTTCTGTTTTTTAAATAGATTTCCGTCCATTCGCGGATCTCCATATTGTGATTCATCGCGGTGCGGGCGCCGTGCATTAAATTGTCGCGTTCCATAATTTTCTTCTTCCTGTGTTAGAATTTCAGCATCTAAAACTTTGTTCGCAAATTTGCGTAGAAACTATTACAAGATGTCAGATGCCTAAAGTTAGATGTTAGCAAAAGTCCGGTCTATTTCTAACATCTAAGTTCAAACATCTGACATTTTTTAGGAGTTATTAGTGAAAAAATTCATTTTATCGTCGCTGTTTATTTTATCAAGCCTTGTTTCTTTCAGTTTTGGACAGCTAAAGAAATCTCCGCAACCGATTCCCCAACCGACCGCCGTAAAAAAACCGATCGTTCAGCAACAAGGGCTTGAAATCCCGTTTGTCACGAAAGTTTTGCCGAACGGTTTGGAAGTGATCGTTTTGCAGGACAGTTCCGTCCCGATCGTGACGGTCGAGATCGCGGTGCGCAACGGTTCGTTTACCGAACCGCCCGAGCTTAACGGTCTGTCGCATCTTTACGAACATATGTATTTCAAGCCGAGCCAGGCGAAATTTGTCGAGCCCTGCGAACGTGCCGTCGCGCAAGGCGGACTCAACGACATCGGAAAGCGAATTTGCGCCGAACCTTTGCGGCTCAAATCACAGATCGGCGATGTCAGCTATTTCAAACAACTGGGCGATTTCGGATTACCCAGTCCGAACGGTTCGACGCAGGAAGAATATGTCAATTATTACTACAACACAATGAGCAGCAATCTCGCGCCGCTCATGCATCTGATGCGCGACGCGATGCTTTATCCGACGTTCGATCAGGAGGAATTTGACAGAGAAATCCAGGTCGTACTCGGCGAGCTCGACCGCCAGCTGTCCGAGCCGGTTTATTATCTCGACCGGACGCTGATGGATCGACTTTTCTATAAATACCCGTCGCGCAAAAGCCCGGGCGGCACGCGCGCGACGGTCGCGGCGGCAACGACCGAACAGATGCGCCTGATCCAGTCGCGCTATTACATTCCGAACAATACGGCGCTGATCGTGACGGGCGACGCCGAACCGGAAAAGGTTTTCAAACTCGCCGAAGATCTTTTCGGCGGCTGGCAGCGCGGCGAAGACCCGTTTAAGAAATTCCCGATCGTCGATCATCCGCCGCTGACGAAAAGCGAAGGCGTGATCGTCAATAAAGACGTCGAAAACGTGATCGTTCAAATCGGTTGGCAAGGTCCTTCGATCGGCAAAGACGATGCTTCGACCTACGCGGCGGACGTTTTTTCATACATCGTCCAACAGGCAAATTCGCGTCTGCAGCGCACGATGGTCGATTCCGGTTTAGCGGTCGCGACCGAAGTTCATTATTACACGCAGCGCAATGTCGGACCGATCCGCATCACGCTCGTCACCTCGCCCGATAAGTCAAAAGCCGCGCTCGCCGCACTTTACAAGGAAATTGCGCAGTTTAACGATCCGAAATATTTTACCGACGCGGAATTGGCGAACGCGAAAAATCTGCTCGAAGCCGAAAATCTTTTCCGCCGCGAAAAGCTCAGCGATTACACGCACGAACTCGGATTTTGGTGGTCTTCGACCGGGATCGACTATTATCGCGGTTATCACAAAAATCTGCGGGCGATCTCGCGCGAAGATATCAAACGCTATATTTCAACCTATATTGTCGGAAAACCGCACGTCGGCGTGGCGCTGCTTTCAACCGCCGCCCAACAAAAAGCAAACCTCACCGAACAGGATTTGATCGGAAAATAATATGAGAAAAGTTAGAAGTCAGAAGTCAGTAGTCAAAAGAATATACGTTTTTACATTTTTAGTTTTGTCGCTCGCCTTTGGGGCAAACGCGCAAGGCGCGGGACAGCAGCAGTCGACAAACGGCTCGCAGGCTGATCTGATCAGCGATTTCGACGTCAACGGCTTGAAGGTCATCGTCAAACGTCGTCCGAATGCGCCGACGATTTCCGCCGGTTTGTTCATTCGCGGCGGCGCCCGCAATTTAACGCCAACCACGGCGGGCATCGAAAGCCTGATGCTTTCGACCGCGACCGAAGCCAGCAAAAAATTTCCGCGCGGCGTCATGCGCAAGCAGTTGACGGAAATGGCGAGCAGTCTCGGCGCGGGTTCGAACGAAGATTTCAGCGTCATCTCGCTCAATTCGACGCGACCGAATTTCGACCGCACCTGGGATATTTTTACCGACGTAATTTTGAATCCGTCGTTCACGCAGCAGGATTTTGACCTTGTTCGCGAAAGAATTCTGACCGGTCTGCGAAATCAATCGATCAGCCCCGACAGCGCGCTTAACGGTTTACAAGATAAGGTTATTTACGCCAATCATCCATACTCGAACGACCCGAGCGGCACGCCCGAAACCATCGCCGGTTTCAAGCTCGAAGACATTCGCGCCTATCACAAAAAAGTGATGCAGACTTCGCAGTTGTTACTTGTGGTCGTCGGCGACGTTGAACCGGCGGTTTTGCAAAAACGGATTGCCGACACGCTCGGAAAACTTCCGAAAGGCAATTATCAAGAAACGGGTTTGCCGCAGATCGCTTTTGATAAACCGTCGCTCGACATCACCAACCGCGCGGTTGAAACGAACTATATCAAAGGCGTTTTTGCCGCGCCGTCGCTTTCTAATCCCGATTACTACGCGATGCGCGTGGCGATGACGCTGCTGCAAGGGAAGGTCATCAATGAAATCCGCAACAAACGCCAATTGTCTTACGCGCCGAACGCCGAGATGGGAGACGACGCCGCCAACACGGCGAATATTTATGTGACCGCGAATGATGCCAATCAATCGGTTTTTCTGATGCTCAAGGAAATCGAAGCGATGCGCACCAACGGGGTCGAAGAAGAGGAATTTACGGGCTTGCCGGGTTATTTTCTGACGACCTATTTTATGAAACAGGAAACCAACGCTTCGCAGGTTGCCGAGCTGGCGCGTTACGAACTGATCGGCGGCGGCTGGCGCAATTCGCTCAGCTTTATCGATAAAATGCTCGCGGTCAAACCCGCCGACGTGAAAACGGTCGCCAACAAATATATGAAAAATATCCGCTTTGTCGTGATCGCCGCCAATTCGTCCGCGATCAACAAACAGATCTTCGTGCCGAATTAAAACGAACTGATAAAAAAATAAAAAAAGGCAAAAGACAGGAAAAATCCTCCGAATCTTTTGCCTTTTTTGCTTTTACCTTGACCTTTTGCTAACTGTCTTTTTCAGATTTGCGCTGAATTGTTGTCGGTTGCGAAGGTTTGCTCTCCGGTTTCGGCTCGCTCTTTGGCTGTTCGCGTTTCGGTTCCTCGCGTTTCGGCTGCTCACGCTTTGGTTCTTCGCGCTTCGGCTGTTCCTGACGTTCTTCCCGTTTCGGTTGTTCGGTGCGCTGCGGAAACGTCGGTTGACGGCGTTCTTCCTGACGGCGTTCCTCTTGCTTTGGCGGTTGAGGCGGCTCGAAAATCGGCGGCGTCTGATTCTCGTCGCGCTGCCGCTGACGCACGACCGGTTTTTGTTCTTTTTGCCGCTCGTCGTCATTGTTCGTCTTTC
>CADEFG010000309.1:4636-6389 GCA_902826505.1 uncultured Acidobacteriota bacterium | reverse complement strand
TCTCCAATATGTTCAAAAACAAATGCGAACCGCATTGGACGGGAACGATCAGCTTTGCCTACAAACAGGAAAAGGCGGACAACAGAACGCTTTTCGAGCGCGGCGGCGGGAATGCGAAGGACATCACGACGAACGTCACGGAATCTACGCTCACGGCAAATATCGTTGAAGCCGTGCTTCAACCGATGACTCAGGGGTTTGAAGGCACTAAAAAGACTATGGCGCGTGTCGTCCGCAGATTCGAGTATCGTTACCGGTATATTCGCAAACAGACTTTATCAGTAACGTGCCGCGCGCCCGGTCAGAATACTCGATGGCGTGAGACGACCGCCGAGAATTCGGAAATCACGGACGAACGCGGTGAAAAAACGGCAGCAATGCCGGTCTGGGTCTATGTTGATAGCAGCGGGAACTTTGAGATAAGTGTTGAAATACCGGCTTTGACAACGCAGTGGCGTACTGAGAATAAAAATGCTCCGGCAGGCGGCTGCGAGAATCCCGAACCCAGCATAATGCTTCTCAACGGCGAGGATAGTCCTTTAAGCGGAGGCTATACAGAAGCCGGAAGCCGACGAATAAGCGGACAAACTGATCCCAAAAATCCGGACGTTTTATCGGGCAGCGAAGTTACGGGCGATCTCGAAAACGGACAGACTACAATTAAGTGGAACTTGCGCCTCGTCAAGCCCAATCAGAAAAAAACTTTGAAATGAGTTATTTCGCGGTGCCGAAAAAAGGAGCTTAATTGCAAAAACAATTCAGCTTTCTACCCTTTAAAGAGGAGGAATAAAGCAATGAGAAATTTAATTTTTAAGATTTACAAACTGTTTCAGTGGAAACTTTCCAGCGCTTTTGTGATTGTCGCGCTCTTGACCGTCCCGGCTTTTGCTCAAAGCTCAGGCGATTCGGTTTTCATCATTAACCAGACGACGACGAACAATGAGGCGGGCGTCGTCGCGGATTATCTCGGCGGAGAAATCGGCGAGGGGATTCAGAATCAATTTCCGTGCGTGGATTATTCCAGCCCCGAAGATGTCAAAGCCGTTTTAGATGCGACGCGCGATAAACAGCTTTTGACGGGCGAACTCAGCCAGGAACAGTTAGCCGCAATCGGCGGCGCGATCGGGGCGCGTTATGTCGTTCTGGTCAGCGTGACGGTTTTGCCGAACGGTCAAACAATCGTTACCGCCCGATTGCTCGACACAAAAACGACCAACACGATCGCCAACGAATCGGAAACGGCGGCGAACGCCGAAGCCGCTTTTGATAACGCCGAATCGGTGGCAAATAAAATTTTGCAGCAGCTTTCCAAAATTTTCAAAAATCGCTGTGAGCCGCATTGGACGGGAAGCATTACCTTTACGCGTCTGATTCAAACGTCGTCTAAAACGGAAAAGGCAGACGCCAAATCGCAAAAAAGCGAAACGAAATCGAAGAATTTATCGGCAACGGTGAATATTATGCTGCAGCCGATGACTTTGGGATTTTCCGGCAGGTCCAGCGCACAAGCGCGGGCTACTCAAAATTTCCGTTATATTGACGAGTTTAGCTGGAACCAAACTACGGAACTTGCCTGCCGCGAACCCGGACGCAACACTTACTACACAAAAGCAACGGTAGACTTTAAAAGAATCACGACTGAAAACGGCAGCGGCGCGAACGTCGAAACCGTTTTCATCAGGTTTTATGACGACGGAAGGTATTCCATCTACACAATGGCAAGCAGAATTATAAAAACGGCGGTAAAGGTCGA
>CADEFG010000309.1:0-4626 GCA_902826505.1 uncultured Acidobacteriota bacterium | reverse complement strand
AATTGCCGCACGGTTGCATTTACGAACGTGCAGGAAAACGAAGACTCGAAGAACTTCGTTTACATTAATCTCGAAGGACAGGTTGACCCGAAAAACCCGGACGTTTTAACCGGCAAAAAAGTCGAGGGCGCTATTGAAACCGGACAAAGCACGTGGACGTGGAGTTTGCGGCTCGTAAAACCCAAACAAAAAAAATAAAAAGGAACCACCGCGATGAAAAACTTGATATTAAAAGCTTACTTAATGATACTGCTGATTATTTATTTGGTTGGAACGACAGCTGCGCAAAGCGATCCGCTCGACGCCAAAGACGGCGGGACTTATCCGGTCGGAACCGTCCTGAAAGCGGTCTGCAAACCGAATCTCTCGCATCTGAAATCAACCTGGACGAGTTTTGAGGTATGGAATCAAAAACAGGCTGATGCCGGCTATGACGGCTGGTTAAAATACACGCCGTCGGTCAACACGAGAAACTGCACGGGGCGCTTTATGACCCAGGGGAAATACCGGATGGTCGTCGTTTCGGGACGCTTCGACAGGTGGGAAGAAGTCGAGATCAGGGCGCAATTTACGATCGGAAAACTATCGCCGTGCGAAGGCAAATCCAACCAGATCGTCGCGGTGCGCGACGGCAGCGGGCGCAAGCTCGACGACGGCGAACGCGACGCGATGGGTTTGGGCAACAACCGTCTTATGCAAGGGCAAGTTGTGCGCGTGCCGAAAAATATGCCGCAGGGAATCGAGATCGAATTTTACGATTATTCGATCATGCGCCTGACGAGCGGTTCGCAGCTAAAGCTCGACAAATGCAGCGACCTCGACCCGCAGGAAACACCATTGAAAATAAAGATCGGTCTGCTGCTCGGCAAAATCTGGGCAAAGATCACGCCCGATTCGTCTGCCGATTACAACATTCAAACCGAACGCGCCGTCTGCGGCAATCGCGGCACCGTCTTTTCGGTCGAATACAACGCGGCGACCAAAACAACCATGGTCGTTGTCGAAGAAGGTTCGGTCTGGCTGAAAAATTTGTTTGGCAAGCCGCAAACAATTGACATCGGCGCAGGCAAAACCGGCACACAAACGTTAAACCGTGCGCCCGTTTTAAGAAAAAACTGAATTTTCTTCAACGCAAATTTACAAAAGCGCATTTTATTTGAAGAAATGCGCTTTTTTTACGGAAGAAATTTTGCGCGCACGCCGCCGGTCTTGCCGTGCGGACTTTTGCCTGCCAGATCGAACGTCCGCCGAAAAAAAAGTTTGATGCGCGGCACGGAAACGCGGCTTGAAGCTGCGAAACCGCGAGCAATAAAAATAAAACCGCACAAACGGCGCGAAATAGGCTAAAACGCACTTAATAAGTGCGTTTTAGCCTATGATTAATGTTTTCAAAAAAGAATATGCATTATGATTTTGAGTCGGACATCAGACAAACCAAAAGCAATTTTCATAAACACAGCATAAGTTTTGAAAGAGCGTCGACGATTTTCCGCGATCCGAACGTTCTTTCAATTCCCGACGACGAGCATAACGAATCTGAGGAAAGACGGCTTACAATAGGGTTGGACGAAAACGGATTGCTGCTGGTGATTTCTCATAGGTTTAGGAACCTGATCGTTTCCGTTTTTAGAATTAGAATGAATTCGGCGCGAAAAGCGACCCGAGCAGAAAAAGAACAATATGAAGAAGAAATATGATTTTTCAAAGGGCGTACGCGGTAAATTTTATAACGCCGATGCCGAATTCAATTTGCCGATTTATCTCGAACCGGAAATCGCCGAATTCGTGCAAAAGCTGGCAATCGAGAAAGATGTGATCGAAGCCAAATCGTCAATATGCTTTTTTAGAAGAGTTACAAGATGACTCTTAAGGAATTCTCAGTAATGTAACTTTAAGATGGGTTAAAAATCAGACTTAAATTTCTAAACAAATTTAATCTAAACTCACCAGCGTCAGACTCGAAGTCGGGCTGATTCCGTTAAGCGCGTTTTTGAGCATCGGGATGATTCCTTCGGTTTCCATATAATCTCTGCCTAACAGACGGCGAAAGCGTTTGTCTTTGTTTTCGCCCGTCAGTTCCTTGAGCATTCCTTTAAAAAACGCGGTGACGAGTTCGGGCGCGAATTGTTTGCCCGAATTGCGTTGCAGATCTTCGATGATCTCGTTTGCCGGTCGGCGGCGTTTGTAAGGTCGGTCGGTCGTCATCGCATCGAACGAATCGGCAAGATTAACGATTTTCGCGATATACGGAATTTCTTTATCAAACAACCCGTCGGGATAACCGCGTCCGTCCAATCTTTCGTGATGATATTTGGCGGCGAGCGGAACGTCGGCGTATGGATGATGGATCGGCAGCAGAATTTCGTAGCCGACCGCCGGATGTTTGTTGAGTTCGGCGGATTCTTTGGCGTTGATCCGGTACGGCGCATTGATGATATTGCGCTCGACCGTTAATTTTCCGACATCGTGCAGATAACCCGCGACCGCCGCGCCTTCGACCTCGTTTTCGTCCCAACCGAGTTCTTCGGCGATGATCTCCGAATATTTTCCGACTCTGACGGAATGACCTTCGGTGTATTTATCCTTACAGTCGATCGCCGTCGCAAATGCCTTGACCGTATCTTTGTAGGTCGTTCGCAGATCCTCGTAAAGCTTGCGGTTTTCTTCGGCGCGGCGTTCGAGCTCTGCCATCAGATTGCGCTGCGCGATACCGACCCCGATATGGCGCGACATCGCACAGATGATTTCCAGATCGTATGCCGAATAAGGCTCGCCGTTGGCTTTTTCGCCGAGCAGAATGACGCCGACGATTTCATTGCGAATCACGAGCGGCACCAGGAGTTCGACGCGCTTTTTCTCAAAACTCCGGTCGTAGATCTGAAAAAACGGTAAAACCTTCGCCTGCGCGACTTCGATCGGCGCCAAACCGTTGGTCAAAAATTGGCGCTCGTCCTCGTCGCAAAGCGAAAGGGTGAGCGGAAATTCTTCTCCCAAACCGCGGATCACGAGCATATTTAGTTCGTGCCCGAAACGCGAATAACGCGCCACGCCGCCGCGCATGATCGCCAGACTTCCAAGCAAAAGATGCAGCGATGTGCGAATCATCTCCTGAAAATTCTGCTTGTGCGCGACTTCATGACCGAGTTCCGCCAACGCGCCAAAAGTATGGATCAGTTTCTGTTTTTCCATTTTAATGTTCGCAGGTTTGTTTGCAGATAGCTGAAGATGGTTTCAATAACTTTCCGTCAACTAATTCAGCATGACATGATTCGTCAGCCCGAGCATCTCAAAAAGCTCGATCGTTTCTGCTTTGACATCTGAAAAGATGACTTTGGCACCGGCATTCTGCGCCGCGTCGATCACGCCGAGCAGAATCGAAATACCGATACTGTTGACGATTTCGGTTTCAGCAAAGTTAACGACGAGCATTTTACAGCCCATATCAAGTTGACGCCGGCATTCGCGTTCGATGGTTTCCCCGCTCAACTTGTTTAGATAATCGCTCGCATAAACGACCGCTTTTTCGCCTTCGGCACGAATAATTATATTTGTATTCACTTATTTTAATTTTAAGTTTTTAGGGGCTTGTTAAAGACTTGACAGCTAAATTAAAACTTTAACCGCAAAATGTCAACTAATCTTTTCAAAATTGTCTTTAATCGACATTTTTACGCGGCAAGATCAAAAAAATTCCCGAATAAAATCGTTTCGAATAAAGAATCGCCGCACACGATCTCGACGGCTCGTGCAGCTCGCCGAAAAGTTGAATGCGCACAAGCGGTTAAGCTTTAGAACCTGCCGGTCATTTTAGATTACCGATTAAAACGGATTCGGTGTTGATGCTGCCGCGGACGAGCGCAAGACGCTGATGATCGGCGGAAAAAGCAAAATTCCAGGTTTGCTCAAGATTGAAATTTGTTAGCTGGCGCGGTTGCCCGCCATCGACGGGTTGTTCCCAAAGATTCGGGGAATTCTTTTGAATATAGATCAGCGATTTGGAATCGGGCGTCCATCGAACAATTCGGCGAAAAGCGGCGAGCTCAAACAGCTTTAGTCTTTTTCCCGTTTCGGCGGCGATGATCCCGACCTTGGAAGACGCCGTTTGATCCCATTCATAATGCACGGCAACGAGTTTGCCGTCCGGCGAAATCGACGGCGAAACGATTTTATCGTCGCCGGAAAAACGAATCGGCGTGCCGCCGTTGATCGAGACTTTCCAAATCGAGAATTGATCGCCCGCTGCCGAAGTGTAATAAACCCATTGTCCATCGGGTGAAACATCGGGCGAACTATTAGCTTCTTTTCCGCTTGTCAGCTGAATGACATTTCTGCCGTCGGCATCCATTCGCCAGATATTATTTTGGTTGTTATAGAAAGACTGAAACACGATATAACGTCCGTCGGGGCTCGGGCGCGGGCGGATGTTCCAGCCGCTCAGATTCGAGGTCAATTGCTTTTGATCCGAGCCGTCCGGGTTCATTATCCACAGATCGAGATTACCGCTGCGCGGGCTCGTATAAACGATTCTGCCGTCGGGCATAAACGCGAGACCGTTCATCCCGGTGTTTTCCTCATCGTTAAAAGTAACTTGTTTTATTTGCGTAAAATTGTCTTTCGCGGCGAGCC
>CADEFG010000308.1 GCA_902826505.1 uncultured Acidobacteriota bacterium | reverse complement strand
GATCAACGCCCGCGATCTGTATGCGCGAATGATGCGCACGCTTGCGCAAACGGGCAACGGCTGGATGACTTTTAAGGATTCGTGCAACCGCAAATCAAATCAGACGGCAAAAGCCGATAACATTATTCATCTTTCGAATCTCTGCACGGAAATCTTGGAAGTGACGAGCGACCGGGAAACCGCGGTCTGCAATTTGGGATCGATCAATCTCGCACGTTACGCGAAAAACGGCGAATTCGATTTTGCCAAACTCGCGGAAAACGTCCGTTTAGCGGTTCGACAATTAGACCGCGTGATCGATTTGAATTTTTACACGATTCCGACGGCGAAAGATTCGAATATGCGGTGGCGCAACATCGGGCTCGGAATTATGGGTTTGCAGGACGTTTTCTTTCAGATGCGGCTGCCGTTCGGTTCCGACGCGGCGCGAAAAATCTCGGCGCGAATTCAGGAAGAAATCTATTTCGCGGCGCTTGCCGCCTCGTGCGAGCTCGCACAGGAAAAAGGCAAACACGCGGCATTTGACGAAACCCGCGCGGCGGACGGTGATTTTCAGTTCGATTTCTGGGGCATCACGCCCGACGACGTGGCGCGCTGGAACGCTTTGCGCGAAAAGGTCAGAACGCACGGTTTGCGAAATTCCCTGATGCTCGCGATCGCGCCGACCGCGACGATCGCTTCGATCGCCGGTTGTTATGAATGCATCGAACCGCAGGTTTCGAATCTCTTCAAACGCGAAACTCTGTCGGGCGATTTCGTCCAGATCAATCGTTATCTCGTGCAGGAACTCAAAAAAGCAAATCTGTGGAACGACGAGATTCGCACGAAGATCAAGCTCGCCGAAGGTTCGGTGCAGGACATCGCCGAATTTTCCGGCGAGATCAAAGCGATTTACCGGACAGCGTGGGAAATTCCGATGCGTTCGCTGATTGATATGGCGGCGGAACGCGGCGCGTTTCTCGATCAGAGCCAATCGCTCAATTTGTTTATGGAAAGTCCGAACATCGGCAAACTTTCCTCGATGTATATGTACGCGTGGCAAAAAGGTTTGAAAACAACCTATTACCTGCGTTCGCGTCCGGCAACGCGCATCGCGCAAGTCACGGCAGAAGAAAAAATCGAAACGGCAGAAACGCCGAAAACTTACACGGATGCCGAAGCGATGGTTTGTTCGCTGGAAAATCCGGAGAATTGCGAAAGTTGCCAATGAAACAATAGTTATTGATTATGATTCAAATTCGGTTGCGATGAAAACCGGGAAACAATCACGGACACTTTAAATATTACGCTTAAAGAAGCAAAAGAACAGGTGGCAAAAACCGAAAGAATAAATTGGAGAATTTAGAAATGTTACTCGATAATGGATTTGACCTGACTTTGCGACCGATGAAATATCCCGATTTTTACGAGATGTACCGGAACGCGATCAAAAATACGTGGACGGTCGAAGAAGTCGATTTTTCGACCGACGTGATGGATCTGCGTTCGAAAATGAGCGCGTCCGAACGTCATTTGATCAACCGGCTGGTCGCTTTTTTTGCGACCGGCGATTCGATCGTTTCCAACAATCTCGTCCTCAATCTCTACAAACACATCAATTCGCCCGAAGCAAGAATGTATCTTTCGCGCCAGCTTTACGAAGAGGCGCTGCACGTTCAGTTTTATCTGACCTTGCTCGACACGTATATTCCCGACATCAAGGAACGCGAACAGGCGTTTGCGGCGGTCGAAAATATTCCTTCGATCAAGGCAAAGGCGGAATTTTGCTTTAAATGGATCGATTCGATCGAAAATCTGCACGAACTTCGTTCCAAAGAAGATCGCCGTCAATTTCTGCTGAATCTGATCTGTTTCGCGGCGTGCATCGAAGGTTTGTTTTTTTTCGCGGCGTTTGCATATGTTTATTTTCTGCGCTCGAAAGGTTTGCTGCACGGACTCGCCGCCGGGACGAACTGGGTATTTCGGGACGAAAGCCAACATATGGCTTTTGCCTTTGATGTCGTCAAAAAGGTTCGTTCCGAAGAGCCTGATCTTTTCGACGAAACGCTGGAACGGCGAATTGTCGAGATGATGCGCGAAGCCGTTGCTTGCGAAATGCAGTTTGCCGAAGATATTCTGAGCGGCGGCGTCGCCGGTTTATCGGTTGCCGATATGCGCCAGTATCTCGAATTTATCGCCGATCAACGCCTCGTGATGCTCGGTTTGCCGAAAATTTACGGCGCGAAAAATCCGTTTTCGTTTATGGACTTGCAGGACGTTCAGGAGCTTGCCAATTTTTTCGAACGCCGTGTTTCCGCGTATCAAATGGGAATCGCCGGCGATGTTTCTTTTAACGAAGCGTTTTAGCGCATGATATTTGATTTCTTTGCGTCTTCGCGTAATTGCGGGAAATACCAAAAACTTTTCCCGCAAAGGCGCGAAGTCGCAAAGTTAAGATAAAAAAAACTGCAAAAGGAGAATTTTTTTGAGCGATCTTGTCAGGTTTGGCGTCAGTATCGACCAGGATTTGCTGGAGAATTACGACCGTTTGATCGCGGAGCGCGGTTACGCGACGCGTTCCGAAGCCTTACGCGATCTGATTCGTGAGGCGCTCATTGAGCAGAAGATCGAAACCCAGACCAACATCGAAGCGCTCGGCAGTTTGACGCTTGTTTACGATCATCACGCCCGCAACCTCGCGCAGGAAATGGGCGAGATTCAGCATCTTTTTCACGAAAACATCCTCTCGGTGATGCATCTCCACGTCAGCCACGACGATTGTCTGGAAATCATCGCCCTGCGCGGAATCGTCGCCGAAATCGTCGAACTTTCAAACGCGCTTTTGAGTTTGAAAGGCATCAAGAACGGTAAATTATTTTTAACTCTTCCTTCGTCCGTAATTACCGAAAAATAAATTTAGTTTTTTTTTTACCTTGGAAGGTCTTTAAACTTTGCGCCTTAGCGGCTTTGCGGGAAATAAAATTATCCGTTTGATGAATTTTATTTCCCGCAAAGCCGCTAAGGCGCAAATAAAGGCAAACTTAAAATTCATAATAAATCTTGAATCCGAAATTTTCATCAATACGAATAAGCAAATATCGGCGTGTGTTACAAATCTTATTTTTGTGCTACCCTATTTTAATAAATTCAGAGGATTTTTCGATGAAAACAAAATTCGCGTTCCGAAATTTCGGTTTTGTTACATTATTTCTGTTATTTTTGTTCGGCTCCGATCTTTTCGCGCAAACGACGCGGACATTTTCGGGCACGGTTCTAACGCAACAATTCGAGTTTGTCCCGAACGTGATGATCGAAGTTCAAACCTCGAACGGCAAACTCAATGTCCAAACGGACGGCGAAGGCAGATTCGCGCTCGAAGTTCCGAACGAATCGCTTTCGGTCAAAATTACGGGCAAAAACATCGAAGCCCAGACACGAATTTTCCCGGCGCAGGATTCTTGGGAAAATATCCAAATAAAAATCAAATATACGCTGCCGCCGATCAACGAAAACGTGACGATCGAATCGACTGCGCTGACGCCGACAATCGAGAACCGAAACGACACGATCTATAAAAATAATCTCTTCGGGCGCGACGACCAATTGATCTTCACGCTCAACGCGGGAATCAACGCCGGGCAGCACGAAGGCGGCGGCAAATCGCTCGAAATTCGCCGTTTCGGCTTTAATCTCGACCACGGCGGCGTCAGCGGCGGCGTCAAAATCCTCGTTGACAATATTCAGCAAAATCAAGGTACGCAGGGACACGGGCAAGGATATTTAGGCGCGTTAAAATCGTTTTCGCCCGAACTTGTCGAGGACGTTTCGATCATCAACGGACCTTTTTCGGCGACTTACGGCGATTTTTCGGGACTTGGCGTCGTCCAGATCCGGCAGAAAGAATCGCTTCCGAATCAATTGACGGCGCGGATTCAGGGCGGCTCGTTTAATACTTTTCGCTCGTTTCTCGCCTTTAGCCCGAAAATCAAAGCGGTTGATTCGTTTATCGCTTACGAGTTTTCGCGAACCGACGGACCGTTTGAAAACCCTTTGAAATACCGGCGCGACAACATTACGGCGAATTTCACGCGCAAAATAGATGAAACTCAAGCGCTCGGCTTTAAGTTCAATTTCGGGCGCAACGATTTCTTTTCGTCGGGACAAATTCCGCTCGATCTGGTCGTGGCGGGCGAATTAGACCGTTTCGGCGCGATCGATCCCGAAAACGGCGGAAAAGTCCGTTTGGGCACCGCCAGCGTTTATTACCGCAAGGAATTCAAATCGGGCGCGACCGTCAAGGCTGACGCATTTATCGGGCGTTCGCTTTTTGATCTGTTTTCAAATTTTACGTTCTTTCTCGCCGATCCGATTTACGGCGACGAGATCGACCAGCACGATTCGCGTCTGCAGGAAGGCGGAAATCTGCAGTATCTTCAGCCGTATAAATTTTTCGGCAACAGCTCGCTCTTAACCGTCGGCGCCAACCTGCATTTCAATCAGATCAATGTCGGACTTTATCCTTCGATCGCGCGCGTTCCGAACCGCAAGTTCTTGCCCGAAAACATCGATAACGCTGACGTTCTTTTTACACAGGCAAACGCCAAGGTCAATAATTACGCGGGTTACATTCAAAACGGGATTGATTTTTTCAACGGTCATCTGCGGCTCGAATTCGGGTTAAGATTTGATTATTTCAATTTCGACGTCAAAGGTTTTGAGCTTTC
This sequence comes from uncultured Acidobacteriota bacterium, assembly GCA_902826505.1. Classification (GTDB taxonomy): domain Bacteria; phylum Acidobacteriota; class Blastocatellia; order Pyrinomonadales; family Pyrinomonadaceae; genus JAFDVJ01. The sequence continues at coordinate 1,692 of CADEFG010000308.1, read as the reverse complement.
AGACACGCGCACCGAGCTTGTCGGCAAGGAAAGTGCCGGTAAATTTCAGCCGAAATTCGCGCTGGCTTTTTCGCCGTTCGAGAAAACGCCGCTGTCTTTTTACGTCAATTACGGGCGCGGGATAGCGAGTCATGACGCGCGCGGCGTCATTCGCAACGCGGACGCGCCGAAGATTTCGACGACCGACTTTTATCAAGCCGGAACGAGTTATAATGCGCGACGCGTGTCGGCGGTTTTCAGCGCTTTTTTGATCGATAATTCGAATCAGCAGGTTTATATTCCCGACGACGGAAGCATCGAATTCGCCGGACGTTCGCGATCTTACGGCGTTGAAGTTCGCAATTCGATTCGCCTGACCAAAAATCTATCGTTCAACGGCGGTTTGACGCAGGTGATCCGCGCCTTTTATCCGGGGCAATTGACCGAAACCAGCCCGCGCCGCCGCGTGATCGTCGATAGCGCGCCGCACACGACTTCAAATGCGGGACTCGTTTTAAGTGATTTTTACGGCTTTAATTCTTCCTTGAATTGGCGGCATATTTCAAATTATCGGCTCGACGCGGAAGACGCTTCGATCAAAGCGGCGGGCAACGATGTCGTTGATTTTTCCCTTTCGAAACGCCTCAAAAAATGGGTCGATCTGAATTTTTCGGTCGATAATCTATTAAACAAAAAATACTTTGAAACGCAGAATTATTTCGAATCACGCACTTGCGGGACGTGCCCGATTGTTTCAAGAATCCACGCGACGCCCGGATATGGAACGACGTTCAATATCGGTTTGACGTTTCGGTTTTGGGCGAAGGAATAGTTTTAGACGGTTTAAAAATAGAATATTCTTCAATTGGAGCGCGGAAACTTCCTCGTCCGCATCGTGCGAATGCACGAAAAAGCCTTTCTTTGGGATAATTTAACTAGAAACATAAATATTTCGCGCTTCGCGCGCAGGCGGACGAGCCGACCACGCTCCGACGCTATTTATTTTTTATTACAGGCAGCTTTGGTTAATTAGCGCAAGTTTTCTCGTGTCTTGGCGAAATTTGGGTTATTATTCAGATGTTGAGAGGAAAAGTTTATGTATAAGAAATTGCTTGTTTTTTCGCTGGCGTTTTGTCTGGGTTTAATTTCATCAGGGATAAATAAACGATTCAATACAAATTCAGTTATTGAAGATAATAAACCAATTAATTTAGAGTCTTCCGTTAAGCCTGTCATAAAACTGCAAAAGTTTAATTCTTTTAATTTTCCTGAATCTAACTCGACTCCCATAATAGAAAAAAATAATTCCAGATTTCGGAACGCCGGGGTTGAGAATGACAATGAAGTAAAAGATTTATATTTAACGTTTCAAAGGGCTGTTGCTAAAGAAGAGAAGAAGATCGTGGCTTCATTAATGAAGTATCCGCTTCGCGTAAACTTTCCCGACGATACGCCAACGGAAAACTATACTTTCATTAAAAATCAAAAGATGTTTTTGAAAAACTATGACAGAATTTTTAATGATAGATTTAAAAGATTCATTGCCAAAATAGACGTTGAAAAAGATACTGAAGCGGATGAAGATATTTGGGCGAGATATGACGGCATTGCCGTCGGGCGGGGTGTGATCTGGATCGGCGTTTATTGTTATAAAAACTATTGCACGGATAAAAAATACTACATAAAATTTCGAACTCTTCACGCACACAGTAA
>CADEFG010000307.1 GCA_902826505.1 uncultured Acidobacteriota bacterium | reverse complement strand
GGTTGACGAATATCAGGACACAAATCCGCTCCAGTTCGCACTGATCGGCTATCTGACCGAAAAGCAGCAAAATATTTGCGTCGTCGGCGATGATTCACAAAGCATCTACGCGTTTCGCCAAGCCGATATTCGCAATATTTTAGAATTCGAACAGCATTTTCCGAACGCCAAAACCATTTTGCTCGAGCAAAACTATCGCTCAACCCAAACGATTCTCGACGTTGCCGACGCGATCATCAAAAACAACCAGACCCGCAAGGATAAAAAGCTCTGGACGGCGAACCCGGACGGCGAACGGATTTTTTATCACCAGGCGTTTGACGGCGACGGCGAAGCGCGGTTTGTCGCCTCGCGGATCGAAGAACATCGCCGGAGAAACCCGCAGGTCCGGATCGCGATTCTTTACCGGACAAACGCCCAATCGCGTGTCTTCGAAGAAGCCTTACGCCGCTACCGGATCGATTACAACATCGTCGGCGGATTTTCGTTCTACGAACGCGCCGAGATCAAGGACGTCATCGCCTATCTGAAATTAGCCTTGAATCCGTTCGACGACATCGCGCTGCTGCGCGTGATCAACACGCCGCCGCGTGGTTTCGGAAAGACTTCGCTGGACGAATTACAGCACCGCGCCCGTGATTTCAGCGTCTCGCTGTGGGAAACGATGGCGATCATCACGGGTTTGGAATTCAATGAACGGCTTAATCTAACGCCGCGTGCGCTCGAATCTTTGAAAAAATTTAAAAAGACCGTCGAAGTTTTGCAAACCAAAGTCGCGGACGCCGCGCAGTCCGAAAAAGCGGTCACCGAAGTCGTCATGGCAGCGATCGAAGATACGGGCTACGCGAATATGCTGCGCGCCGAAAACACCGACGAATCGGCAACGCGGCTCGAAAATCTTGAAGAGCTCGTCAACGCGGCGGTCGATTACGACAAACAGGAAGAAAGCGGGCTGAGGGATTTTATCGACCACGCCGCCTTAACTTCGGACACCGATAAATTCGACCGCAACGCCGCCGTCACGATGATGACCGTTCACGCCGCGAAAGGTTTGGAATTTCCGGTCGTTTTTCTCGTCGGTCTCGAAGACGGAATTTTTCCGCATTCGCGCTCGATCAACGACCCGAAAGAACTCGAAGAAGAACGCCGGCTCGCGTACGTTGCGATCACTCGTGCCGAAAAGGTTTTGTATGTTTCGCATTCGATGCGCCGCCGAGTTTACGGCGAGGAAATGGCGGCGGAACCGTCGCAGTTTTTAAACGAAATGCCGCTCGAACTGATCGAAGATCTCTCGCGCGGTTCGTCGTGGCTTTCGTTTGCCAAAAGCAACGCCTCGAAAACCAACAAACACGCCGTAAGCGCACTGCGCGGCGAAAACCGACCGGAAAAACCGAAAAATCTCTACACCGGAAAAACCTATAATTCGTCGGAAGCGATCGCCGAATTTTTTAACAAAAAGAAGGGCGAAACTCCGCCGACCATCCAAAAACAGCCGACCGGTTTTGATAAATTGAAAAACCTCTCGGAACAAGCCAAAACTCAAAACTCAAAACCCAAAACCGATGAAAAAGGATTTACGCCGGGCGCCCACGTCCGTCACGCGAAATACGGCAAAGGCTTAGTTCTGAGGCGCGAAGGAACAGGCGACAACGTCAAACTAACCGTCAGTTTTCCCGGCTTCGGACAAAAAAAACTTATCGAAAAATTCGCAAATTTGGAAAAGGCATGAAGTCTTACTAAATACCGTTAAATTGACGCAGCGGTATTCGGTAATAATCTGAAAGCCCCAATTGGGAAAAAGTAAAAAGGAGTACAAAAAAATGATAGGTTTTGATTTAAGTGCGACAGGAAGCCACGGCTTCAAATTTAGCAGCAGTGCATGGACGGAAGGCGATATTTGGATCGCCAACGCGCTCAAAGTAGTTCCGAAAAATCCCTTAAAAAAAGCTCAAGGCGCTTTGGTGGAAGGAATCGAAGGACAATTTAAGAAGATCGGACAGAATATGTTTTGGACTTATGTCATCAATTTCGGGATGAATTTGCACCTGACCGTCAAAGGCGATTTTAGTTTTATGTACAAGTTTCAAACCAGCAAACCGTCCGAGCAAATCGCCCGAGAGCTTTTGCAAATTATCGAAGATCAGGACGAAGATATGGGCGACCAGGTCACGATCCACTTCGCCAATTGCTTCAAAAACTTTCAGCTTCACGTTTTCAACCAGGATACGAGTGACCTAAAGCTGACGATTGACATCGACTTGTAAGCGGATCTCAAAAGAATAAAACCGCAAAGAATTTTGGGTTTGTTTTTTTCTCCTGCAATTTTTTGATATTTGCCAATTTTTACATTTTTTGACAAACAACAAAAAACAAACCCGTTTCTTTGGCGGGCGGATTGGTTCAAATTCCGTTCAACTTTCAAACCGAATAACTGATCGAACTCATTTTTTTGTCGATCTAATCAATTCGCATGAACCAAACGCCAAAGAAAGTGCAACTCACAGATAGTTGAAAATCCGTTCGCCTTTTTCAATACTTACCGTATTCCCAAACAAACGCAATCCCTTACAAAAAAACTGTTTGAGGAAATTCAGCACAACCGTTTGAAGTTTTTCATCTGTTTATCCGGAATGATTCGGGTCGATCAATTGTCCGGTGCTTTTACCGATCAAACCAAGCGCACGATTTGACATCTACGAAACGCTTCGTATATGCTGTGAGTTGTTACGAACACTTTCGTAGGAGATGGAAATGAGCAGATTAAATTATTTTGTTTCGTGGTTGTTTATTTTATTTTGCTGGGCTGGCGCTTTCGGACAAAAACGCGAAGTGGTTGTAACTTTTGATGATTTACCGACAAGTTACGAGTACAGTTTGCAGGCAAAGCAGGAAATAACGAAAAAACTTCTTCAAAGCATAAAATCGAACAACATTCCGGCAATCGGCTTCGTCAACGAAAGTAAATTATTCGTTCCGGGTGAAATTGACGGACGAACCGAACTTTTGCGAATGTGGCTCGATGCCGGGTTGGAACTCGGAAATCACACCTTTTCTCACGTCAACCTTGAGAAAATCCCGATCGAAGCCTACGAGGAAGACGTTATTCGCGGCGAAACGGTTACGCGGTTGCTGCTCAATCAAAAAAATATGAAACTGCGTTATTTTCGTCACCCGCAATTATTTACCGGATTGACCGTTGAATATCAAAATGCGCTTGCCGCTTTTTTGAAAAAACGCGGCTACACGGTTGCGCCGGTCACGATCGACAATGTCGATTATGTTTTCGCCTATACCTATTACAAAGCCAAACAACGAGGCGACACGAAAACGATGTCCCTTGTCGGCGAAGCATATATTCCTTATATCGAGAAAATGTTCGAATTTTTCGAGCAGCTTTCGAAAGACTCTTTCGGTTATGAAATAAAACAGGTGCTGCTGCTTCACGCCAACGATCTGAACGCCGATTATCTTGATAAACTCGCGGCAATGATGAAGCGTCGCGGCTATTCGTTCATCGCTCTTGAAGAAGCGTTGAAGGATAAAACTTACAGCCTTGCCGACGCCCAGATGAACCGCGGAGTTTCCTGGATCCACCGCTGGCGAAAGACAAAGAACTTGCCCGCAGTAGCTGAGCCGGACGAGCCGGAATTTATAAAAAAAATGTTCAACGACGCGCGGCAAAAGAGTATGTCGAAATGATTTGATTGAAATTTCACTGACGCATTATTTTAAAGTCGGCGCGTTCGGTAATCGGGAATCGAAAATCGGAAATCGAATATAACCCTAAATATTTAAGTGAACCGGACATTTTGCTTGACGATTCCCGATTCCCAATTGACGATTGACGATTGACGATTTTCGATTCACGCGCGTTGTGATGCCTTTGTGCAAAGCGGTGCTCCATTACGCTTTCAGCACTGATTTTGGATTTGAATTTTCCGGCAACTAATTTTAGGACACAACCGAAAACATAATGTTATTACTTTGTAATCTAAGTTTCTTGATATTTTCTTGGCGGCTTGGCGCCTTGGCGGGAAATTAAATTTTTCATTTCAGACAAGTTAATTTCCCGCCAAGCCGCCAAGTTTGGAAACTTAACAAACTTAGATTACAGAGTAGTTATTTAAAAATTTCACCGAATTTTATAAACTGTTCTGTATCTTGAAAATTTTGGGAGGAATTTTTTATGGCGACTTTTCCATTGCCGGCGCGACCGGCTTTGAGTTATAAAACCGGCGGACGAAAATTCGGCGACGACCGCGGCTCGCTTCTGCATCCGGCGTGCGATCTGATCGCCGTTCCGGACACCGAAATCTATGCGGTCGAAGACGGAACGGTGATCTACGGACCGCGCCGATTTTTTGAAAGCGGTCCGCACGTTTGGGACGAAGCCAATAAAAAAAGCGTCTGTAAAGAAGGTGTCGAATGCCTGATGGTTTACGATCTGCTGGTCAAACACAAAACTTTTCTTGTCCGTTACGGCGAGATCGCGATTCGCGTTCCGAAAGGGATCGAACCGAAAGCCGAGGTTAAAGAAGGTCAGTTGATCGCTTACGTCGGCGCCCAAACCGTTTCTTCGATGCTTCATTTCGAGATGTATTCAAATGCCGAAGACATCAGTTATCCGACTGAAAAAGGCAATATGAAATATCTCAATTTCAAACCCGCAAAGACCTATTCGCGCCGCAAGGATTTGATGGATCCGACCGATTATCTCGACGGCTGCGTCATTAAAGCCACGCCATAATTATAAAGGCATAGCTTTTGCAATTGATAAATTTTGAAAAAAAAGCTGTATTGATTTCATTCAGTTTAAGGAGAGATTTTTCAAATGCAAAAGCTATTTTTGACGGTTTTGGTTTCCGGTTTCCTGAGTTTGACGGCTTGCCAGCCGAATACGGGAAATGTTAGTACGAATAGAGTTAGCACGAACGCCAACATTTCGAATTCGTTTAGTAATGCAAACGCCAATACGAATATCGCGAAGGTTGATCCGAATTCGACGATCTCGGAAACGAAAGAACCCGAACAATATCAGGCGATCGTTCAGTTAAAGCTCGAAGCGACCGGAGAAAAATCGGCGACGACACTGCCGGCAATTTCGGCGAATGTCGCGCGCAACGCCGCCGACCGCCGGATGGAATTCAATTTGCCGAACGGCGACAAGGTTGTTTATCTCGATAAAGCCGGCACGACCTATTTGATCTTGCCGACGCGCAAACAGTATGCTGTTTTGGACAAAGATTCGCTCGGTTTTGAAGTTCGCCAATTGATGATGCCCGAACAGGTCGTCAATCAGATCAAGAGTGTTAAAGGCGTCGAACGGATCGGCGAGGAAAACGTTAACGGTCGGACGGTTATCAAATATCGTTACGGCGCGGTGACCAATACGCAAACCACCGCCGGACAGGTTGAAACCGAATCGTTCTTTTTGATCGACAAGGAAACGGGTTTGCCGCTTCATTCCGAAACGGTTTCCGAGTCGCAGGGCGGAAACGTCCAGGGCTATAAAGGTTTGCGGATCGTCACGGAAATGAGCGATATTAAAACCGAAACGACGCCCGAGCTTTTTGCCGTCCCGACCGATTTTGCGAAAATCGATTCGGCGCAGGTCAAAGCCCAGGCTGATCTGATCTTTAACGCCGTCGCGGTTTTGCTTTCGCAAGCCTTGAAATCGGCGCAAACGAATGCGAATTCAAACGCCAATTCAACGACCACACCGATGAATTCACCGGCAGCGGCGCAATAGAAAAGGAATTTTTGACCCGAGCGCAGGCGGCAAATTTTGGGCGCTCCGGTTAATAGGAATTTTATGAGCAAAACCGTAACATTTTTTGTCGGCAGTCTGGTTGGTATAATTCTCGGCGGGATTTTGACCTTTTATCTTTTTGTCGGTGTGCCGCGTTCGGCGCTCGCGCCGGGCAATCCGATCCAGCCGCCCGAGCCGACCGGAAATCCGCCGGCAACCGCGCAGATCGTTTTGAAACAAGACTTTTTTAACGAAGTTTTAAAAACGATTTTCCGCGATATGAACGCGCCGTCATTTCCTTTGAGCCTGACCGAAAACACGGGCGCGAAAAAATCCGAAGCGGCAAGCTACGCGCTTTTGCAGGGCGGCGCGTGCGACGGTCGGATCACGCTTTTGCCCGAAGGCAGCGGCGTCCAGAGCACTTTAAAGTTTGAAAACAATAAAATTGTCGCGCCGCTCGCCTTTAGCGGAACTTACAATTCGATGCTCGGCTGTATAAATTTCAGCGGCTGGACGCAGGCAAATCTCGAACTTCGTTTTGATCCCGCGCAGCAAACGGTCATCGGGCAACTGAACATCGAAACCGTCAATCTCGACGGCATTTCCTCGTTTCTCGGCGGCATCGTTACTCCGCTAGTCCAAAAAAA
>CADEFG010000306.1 GCA_902826505.1 uncultured Acidobacteriota bacterium | reverse complement strand
GGTGGTGCGAACCACCGGAATTATTGACGACCATGATTCGCACTCCGCAAGGTGTACCGCTTCTGTTTCCGCCGCACTTTCAGCGCTGTTTTTTTATGCTTCCAATTAACCTGTGGCGTGAGCAACAGGCTCATTTACTTCGTGCCTTGAGCACGATAAAACCGGCAATACAGATCAGGACACAACCTCCAATTTTGAAGTATCTGAAAATGTTGCTGTTACCTGTTATTATAGAGTTTTACATCGAGTAGTGAAAACACTCGACAACACTGTGTAATGGTAGGTAAATAAAAGGCTTAATGTTCAGAATAAATAAAGCACATCCCTGGCACGGCATCCCGATCGGCGAAAAAGTGCCGAACGAAGTGACGGTTTTTATCGAAATCGTGCCGCGTGATACGGTCAAATACGAGGTTGACAAGGAAACCGGCTATTTGAAAATCGACCGACCGCAGCAATATTCAAACGTCGTGCCGGCAAATTACGGGTTTATTCCGCAAACTTACTGCGCCGAACAAATCGCCGGGCACGCGCGCAGAAAGGCGGAAAATATTGAGATCAGCGACGGCGACGGCGATCCGCTCGATATTCTGGTTTTATCCGAACATCATATTCCGCGCGGCGATATTATCTTGAAAGCGCGTCCGATCGGCGGATTTTGTCTGATTGACGGCGGCGAAGCGGACGATAAACTCATCGCGACGCTCGTCGGCGATAAGATTTACGAAAATTACAACGATCTTTCCGAACTTCCCGAAGGCATCGTCAATCGTCTGCAGCATTATTTTCTGACTTACAAACAGCTTCCGAGCGAAGAGGCGAAATGCGAAATCGCTTTTTCATACGGGCGCGAAGAATCTTACGAAGTGATCAAAGCCGCAATGCAGGATTATCATGATTTGCTCGCGAAATTGAAATAAAATTATGGCTCCCGTTGGGGTGTAAGCAAATCTTGAAGTTTGGGAATTTAATCAGAGGCTAAGCAGGTCAAAATTCGTCAGATTTGCGTTGCGACTTGGCGTCTTTGCGGGATTTTTTTATTCCCCGCAAAGACGCCAAGTCGCAACGAAAGAGCCTAAAGATTCTGAGAGAATAGCTAAAAAAATATGACCCAGGTTGCAAAATCTTCCGAGATATTTTCAAAATGATGTTCTTCGCCAGCCGCGACAAAAATCGCGTCGCCGGTTTGGCAGTTGATCGTTTCGTTTTCTTTGATCAGAACGGCATTTCCGCTGACGATAATGTAAAATTCGTCCTTTTCGTGCGGCGTTTGGTAATCACGCCCGCGCGGCGCGAAAAATTCGAGTTCGAAATCGCCTTTTGTAAAAGCGTTCGCAAACCAGACGCCGTCTTTCCATTTTTCGTTCGCGGGAAGCGGAAGCTTGGCGCGAAATTCTTCGATGCTAAATTTCATACTCTAATAAAAAAAGAGATTTTGTTTGTTGTGAAAAAATCACAAATTATCAAACAAAATCTCTTGTAATCAGGACTTATCGTCGGTTAATCAGCCATTAGCCGTTTTTTTTTCCGCTGATTCGTTGACGTATGTCAGCCACGGCGCGTCGTTTGGCGCGGGACGTTCGCCGCGTATGACTTCAAAGAAACGGTCTTGCAGCAATTTAGTGATCTCGCCGCGTTTGCCCGTACCGATCGTGATGCGGTCAACCGAACGAATCGGCGTGATTTCGGCGGCGGTTCCGGTGAAAAACAGTTCGTCCGCGAGATAAAGCGCGGCGCGTTGAACGGTCGTTTCCTGCACGGGAATCCCGAGTTCGCGGGCGATCTGAACGACCGAATCGCGCGTAATTCCGGGCAGAATCGAAGCGCCGAGCGGCGGCGTAATGAGCGTTCCGTTATTGACCAAAAATAGATTTTCGCCCGAACCTTCGGAAACGAAACCGCGATCGTCGAGCGCGATGCCTTCGGAATATCCGGCTAAAAGCGCTTCCATTTTGATCAGTTGGGAATTCATATAGTTCGCGCCGGCTTTGGCGACCGCCGGCAGCGAATTGGTCGTGATCCGCGTCCAGCTCGAAACGCAAACGTCAACACCGGCTTCAAGCGCTTCTTCGCCGAGATATTTGCCCCAGTCCCAAGCCGCAATATAACAGTCAACCGGATTCGGAAACGGATTGACGCCGAACGCGGGTTTTTCTTCGTTCAGACCGCGAAAGATGATCGGGCGCAGATAACACGCTTCGAGTTCGCTGTCGCGGACGACATCAACCGCCGCTTTGCAAAAATCTTCGCGCGTGAATTTGATGTCCATCCGGTAGATTTTCGCCGAATTGACGAGCCTCTGCATATGTTCGGTGAGCCGAAAAACAGCGGTTCCGTTGACGGTTTCGTAAGCCCGAATTCCTTCAAAAACGCTCGACCCGTAATGGATCGCGTGCGTCATCACGTGAACCCGCGCATCATTCCAATCGATCAATTCACCGTTGCGCCAGATTTTCGGCGCAATCCGCAAAGTGTTAACATCTTTTGTTGACATAATTTTATAAAATTGCTCCTTCCAGGATATGTATTAATAGAAATTGCTATTAAGAATAAATAGCAAACCAGACCAAAATTCAGAAATTACTTAAAATATAAATTTATAGCATGCATTCAAGAATAGTATATTTAAAAGGAAAGGGCAAAAGTTCGGTTAATCAGCTTATAACCAGAACTTTTGCCCTTCAAATTGTCCGCCAATCTAAAGAATAAACACTCGCGGCGCGGTATCATCCAGACGGCTTTGATACTGAATTCCATTAACCGTCACCGTCACGACGATCGGCTGGTCGCCCGCACTATTTAGCGTACAAGCCGGGACGTTGGCGAAATTACAGGGAATTCGGAAATCATAGGTATAAACGCCAGGTTCAACTAAGATCGTATTCGTCGGTAAAACGGTATTCGGCGGGGTATTGGTTGTGTCGGCGCCGATTGTCACGCTTCCGATCCTGACCGTAATTGCCAGACTCGAAACGTTTTGAACGCCGGTTAAATAAACCCGCAAAACTGACGCGACACGTCGGCTGGCACGTAATTTAAAGGTCGTTGTGGTAAAAGGCTCGCGCGTCAGAACGCGATTGGTCGCGTTGAAAACCTGTGCCCGCCCGCCGGGACCCGGCACCAGCAGGTCGGTGAAAATATCGGGTCTCGTCGGAACAAGCGTAATATTTCCTTTGAAAACCGTTCCGTTATTGTTTACGACTACCGGGTAAACCGCGCCGGTATCGGTTCCGCCCAAGCCGGGCGGGACAACAAACACAATTTGCCGCTGTCCGACGGATTTTAATCCGCAAGCCGCGCCGTTGATCGTCATCGTCACGCCGCTTAATTCGATCGGAAGAGTAAATCTTCGATCAAGCGAACCGACGGCAGTGCGGGCAATGACCGGCGAGTTCGTTCCCGAGCTGTAATCCAAAATAGCCAACATTCCGGCTGAGACGCCCTGCACAGCGGACGGCTGCTGCGGAGTTGGGGTCGGCGTCGGCGAAGGCGTAGTGGTTGGCGTCGGCGTCGGCGATGGCGTCGGGGTGGTGGTTGGCGACGGCGTCGGGACCGGCGACGGCGAAACGGGAATCCGGCTCGCGCCAGTTGCAAAACTCAAGCTGGCGGCGGTCGGGGCATCGGCAACCGGAAGAATGAAATAATAAACCTCGCTTGCCAGATCGGTGTTGCCGGTTCCGATTTCGGTATTGGACAAATTAAAGAACATCCGCTTAAGCGAATTACTCGTCACGGGTTGGATCGAAGCGAGAAAGAATTGCGGCGTCGGAAGTTTTGTTTGTCTGGTGAAAATTGCGGTGGTCGCCACCGGGATCGGAAAAGAATAAAGCTGTGAAGGACGCGCTCCGATATTATTTAATCCATCGCTCGCGGTTGCCGGAATTGTGCCGTCGGGTTTGATATTCATACGGGTTTGCATGACAAAGGTCGCCGGCAAACGGTTGGCGTCATAGTCCGTAAAACCCAGATAACGTTGCTGGTCGCCGCCCTGCGCACCGCTGTCGGCATCGCTTCGCGGTAAGATCTGGCGGAAGGCATTCGTTGTCAAAGTCGTATCATAGACAAAAGTTGCAAACCCCGGTTGGTTTGCGCCGGGCGTTGCATTCCCGAGATCGGCATAGGAATCAAACGTAATATAACGACCATCGCGGCTCATTCGTCTGCCATAGGTGAAAATATTAACGATATCGCCAAGATTGGTTCGCGAAGTGGTTGTAACTTGTTTGGTCGCGATAAAGTTACTGCCTGAATCGAGATCGGTATAAAAAATCTCTTCGTTTTTGTCGGCGTTGCTGCCGGTCATTCCGACGATCGGATTATCGGCGTTACTTAAAAAAGCTATCCGCCAGCTCGTTGGTGAAAGATTTGTGATCGTTGAATTGGCGTTATAAATCGGTGCGCCGATCGTGCCGCGCGGTGTGGTCGTAACCTGTTTGATGGCGGTTGTTCCGCGAATATGAAAGAAAATTTCGTCGTTATTGGCTGCCGGAGACGGATTGCCGCCCGTCACCAGATCGCGTGTAGAGGTAAAACTGATCGCAGCTCCCGTGTCGTCGATACTCGGATCGTGATTGTCGTCGGCGATGATCGGAAATGCCGAGGTCGAGCCGGGCACCGGCAGCCGGCTCGGGAGAGAATTTGTGACCTGCGTAAAATTTCCGCCGCTTAAATTGGTGAAAGGTATTTCTTCGCCACTCGAAAGATCGGTGACGGGCGCGACCGCCGGAACTTCGTAAAGCCAGATCTCGGTGTTGCCGTCATTGACCAGATTATTGATTTGATTCGGAGCGGTCCCGGTAATACATGGATTTGATGCGGCGGGCGTTAGGTTGGCATCGAAATTTCCCGGATTGGTCGTGCTGACGATCGGTGGAATCGGCGGAGTCGGCGCGGGGTTGCCCGGATATGCGCAGGTTGCGTTCGAACTGAAAGCAATCCATTTTCCATCGTTGCTGATAACCGGACGATAATTGGTTATATCAACTTTGACATTGTTAAATGTCGGCGCCATGGTCGGATCGGTTAAGAGACTTTTGGTATTGGTGATTTGGAAAATGCGCCGCTGGGCATAGTCGAAAAGAAAAATTTCGCGGTTGCCGTCCGAGTTTTGCGGGTTGTCGGTGGCGAGATTGCCGGCTGATTCAAAAACGATAAGACGACCGTCGCCGGAAATGCCGCTGCCGAACGATTCGGTATTGCTCGAGGTAACCTGCCCGATGACGGAATCAACCTGCGCCGAGGCGGTAATTAAATTACCGGATAAGATAGTGATGAAAAATAATACGAAAATGTGAAACTTCACAAAATCCTCCGAATTTTATATTTTTACGTGTGCGTAAAAAAGAACTAAAAAGAATAATATTGCACTAAGCACAAAACATTGCATTTTAAAGGTAAAAAATGCGTTCTGCAAGGCAAGTATCGAATTAAAATTGCAAATACGTTTGAAAAACATCTGCTTTGATGCAGACAAAGTTGAAATTGGTTGTCGTTTTACATTTATCATTTGTCATTTATCATTTATCATTCAGCGAACGGCAGCGGATACTTAACCAACTTCACAAATTAAAAAGGTTTGATTTTTTTTAATCGAATTTCAGACAAATGATAAATGATAAATGAGGAATGTAAAATTTTGATCGTTGCGGGCGAGCCGTCGGGCGACGGGCACGCGGCAAAACTCGTCCGGGCGCTCCGTGAGCTGGCGCCGGACATGAATTTCGAGTTTTTCGGCGCGACCAGTCATAAAATGCGCGAAGCGGGCGTTGAGGAAATCGTCAATGCCGATGATTTTTCGATTGTCGGTCTGCCCGAAATCGCGAAGGCTTTGCCGATGTTCTGGAAGGATTTTCAGAAGCTGAAATTGGCGGCACAAGAACGCCAACCCGCTGCCGCGATCCTCGTTGATTTTCCCGATTTTAATTTAAAACTCGCCAAATCGCTCAAAAAACAAGGCTTGAAAATAATTTACTATATCTCGCCGCAGCTTTGGGCGTGGCGCAAATACCGCGCCGCGGCGGTCAAAAAATATGTCGATCTGATGCTCACGATCCTGCCGTTCGAAAAAGATTGGTATGCGCGGCAGGGCATTTCGCACGTCGAATACGTCGGCAACCCGACGGTTCGCGAAGTTCATTCAGATCTGACCAAAGCCGAATTTTGCGCAAAATACCAGCTCGACGAAAAAAAACCGATCATTGCGCTGCTTGCCGGCAGCCGTCATAAAGAAATCGTCCGGATTTTACCCGAATTGCTGAAAACCGCCGCCTTGATGGCAAATCAAAACGCCGCTCTGCAATTCGTCATCGCGCTCGCTTCGAACCGCAAAATTGCGGAAGTTGAAACGGCGCTCGCCGAAGCCGGAAAGAAAAATATCAAACTGCCAAAGATTTTGATCA
>CADEFG010000305.1 GCA_902826505.1 uncultured Acidobacteriota bacterium | reverse complement strand
TTTGAAAGCGATTTCCCGCACAAACTGCCCGCGCCGTGTGCCGGATAAACTTCGGTTTCATCGGGCAACGGCAAAATCTTTTCGTGCAGGCTGTCGTAAAGCATCGAAGCCATCTCGTCTGCCGTAAAACCTTTTGAGCCGATCAAATCGGGACGACCGACATCGCCGATAAAAAGCGTATCGCCCGTAAAAAGTTTGGCGGTTTCGCCCGGCGTTTCCGCCAAAATCGTGATTCCTTCGGGCGTGTGTCCGGGCGTTTCCAAAAATTTCAGTTTGATTTTTCCGATCGCTAATTCGTCGCCGTCTTTGACTTTATGCGTCGGAAATTGCGTGTTTGCTTTTGAACCGTAAACGATTTCCGCGCCCGTTTTTTCGGCGAGTTCGAGATGTCCCGAAACAAAATCCGCGTGCGAATGCGTTTCGATGATGTATTTGATGCGTTGATCATTCGCTTCGGCTTCCGTTAGATATTGCTGAACGTCGCGCTGCGGATCAATGATTGCCGCTTCCTTGTCCGAACCGATGTAATAAGAAGCGTGCGCCAAACAGCCCAAATAAAATTGCTTGAATTTCATATTTTCAACCTCCGAAAAAAATCAGAACCGTCTGCCTTCGCGGGCGGATAAGCGTCCATTATATTTAAGATTTCAAATTTCCCAAAAACTTGCAAACCGTATTGCTGTCTTAAATCATCCGCGACCGCCGACGTTTCTCAATTCTAAAATAAACCTGCGTAATTTTTTGCAAATAAAAATACCGAAACTGCTAAAACTAAAACCGCGAACATCTTTTGCAAGCGGTTCGCCGCCAAGCGTTGCGATAAAATCGTCCCGAATCCTGCGCCGCCAACCGCTAAAACAATCACCAAAAAGGTCAGTCGCCAATCGAAATGGCTTTGACTCGCGTGACCGATTAAACCCGCAACACAGTTTAGAAAGATCACAAAAAGCGACGTTCCGATAGCTTCTTTCATTGCTAAACCGCCGAACATGACGAGCGCGGGCACGATCAAAAATCCGCCGCCGACTCCCAAAAAACCGGTCAGCACGCCGACTCCGAAACCCGCCGCCAGGGCTTTCCACAAAACCCGTTTGGACGGCGTTTTGTCTGCGGTGTATTTTTTTCGCCAAAGCATCGAAATTGCCACAACGAACATTAAAACACCGAAAATAAGAAGCAGCACAGCAGGCGCAACGAGCTTTGTCAATGGCGAACCCAAAAACGCGCCGAAAATCCCTGAAAGACCAAACAACGTCGCGGAAGAAAAGTCCACAAAGCCGCGTTTGTAATGCAAATAAGCGCCGAAAAGACTCGTCGCGCCAACCACCGCCAGCGACATTCCGACCGCTTCGTGCGCTTCGACTCCGAGAAAATAAACGAGGATCGGAACTGTCAGAATCGAACCGCCGCCGCCAATCAGTCCAAGCGATAAACCGATCGCCGCGCTCAAAATCAAACCAAATAAATACATTTTAATTTCTTTTGCGCTACGCCCGAACGTCTGCCCGTCCGAGACATCACATAGATCGGTTTGACGTGGTCGAGTTCGGTGTGCCGTTTTTCAACCTCGCCGAACGGAACCAATTTTGCTCCCGAAACTCGCCCGCCCGCAAATTCCGCGTATTTGCGGACATCAACGAAATGAAACTCTTCATTTCCTAGTTTTTCGTTCAATGTTAGATCACGCATCGCTCATATTGCTTTCTTCAAACTAAATAGCAATATAATTATGCAGTTATATTACTCTCAAGTCAAGCAAAAAACAATCGGCAAAAAATCCGTGCGATTTCTGTCCCAAAAGAGCATATATTAATAGTTGAAACTTTTCGGATGCGTATTTTGATTGCTTAATTCAAGCAATCTTTAGGCAAAAAACAAAACATTGAGGTAACAATATGGCTAAGAAAAAATTGACGATCAAGGGAATAACATTTCCCGATTTTGGCGACGACGACAGCAAAAAGAATTTTCGTTTGATATTTTACATTGCCTACACGGACAAAAACGGCGATGAAACGGCGACGATCGTTTCCAAACCGGACAGCGGACAATGGCAGTGGCGAAAATCGAGCAAGGATTTTTTCTTGCCGCCGACAATCGCCGGAGATTCCGCCGAATTGAATACGGCATTTCTGAAAACGGGCGGCAACGGATTTGCGCCTTCGTCCGATAAGATCGCGGAAATTGACGGCAAGATAACCGATATCACCGTCCAATTTCTGGATGTTTTCGATGCTTCGGTCGGTGATTTTTTGAAAAGTAAGATTTTGCCGGAACTCATCAAACATCTGCAGAGCCTCGGCATCAATCCGATCGATCTGATCCCGATTCCCGGCGTTTTTACGACCGTTATCAAAGACAAAATAAAAGTTGACGAGCTGGCGACCAAGTTTCAGGAATTCTTGACCAAGGCAAAGAAAGACAAACTTCTGCACACGATCAGCACAGAGGTCGGCAGCAAAAAAACACTTGTTTTAAAGGAAGAAAAAACGTGGAATTCGAAAAAAAATAAAAAAGGAACCTACGGCGTGACGATCGGCATTAAATAATATTTTTTATGTTTTTTGTAATTTAGCGGAAATTTCGGCAAGCGTTTTTAAACGGGCGCAAAAATCTCCGCTTGATTTTTGAGACGTGTTTCGAGCGAATCGCAGACAACTTCGCAGAGCGTAAAAATGCTTTCATCGGCAATTGCATAAAAAACCGTGTTGCCCGTCTGACGGCGTTTGACCAGACCGGAAGTTTGCAAAATTTTCAAATGTTTTGAAATATTGGGCTGGCTGGTTTGAATCAAATCAGTCAATTCCGTCACGCTTTTTTCCCCGTTTTGCAGATTTTGCAGAATTCGCAAACGCAACGGTTCCGACAAAATTTTAAAACGATTGGCAATCAGTTCCAGTGCTTCCGCTGAAAGATTTTTTCCGTTCATACTTTGATAAGAATATGCCAACGAAGTAATTTATTGCAAACCTTTGCGGGATATTCAAATCTAAGAAGTCTGGACATTTTTTAATTTTGGTGGTTAAATCGGGTTGCCTTACCAAAAAAATTAACCGCCGCTGAAAATTTGTTGTTAAAGATGAAGTTTGGAACAAACAAGGGAAAACTGTCTAAACGAATCACTTCCGCCATCGGTTCGGAGACACCTTTGCGCGAAATCGCCGGCAATTTATCGCAATTTGCAAAATATGCGCTGGCAGAAGCAAACAGTCTTTCAATCGAAAAAATAGATATAAAACTAAAGCGTTTGCCGAAAAAGCTCGAAGGTTTTCGACTTGTTCATCTTTCCGATATTCATCACAGTCCTTTTACGAATCTTGAACATATTTCGCGGGCGGTCAAAGTCGCCAATCGTTTAAAACCCGATATGTTTGTTTTAACGGGCGATTATGTGTCGCACGAAAGCGAATATATCGAACCGGTCGCCGAAGTTTTGGGGAAACTGGAATCCGAATTCGGTTCGTTCGCGTGTCTCGGAAATCACGATCATTGGACTGATGCCGAACTTATTACGGCTTCGTTCCGCCGCGCGGAAATCAATGTTTTAATCAATGAGGGCTTTCGTTTTACGGCGCATGACGCTTCCGTTTGGCTTTGCGGAGTTGATGATTATATGGTCGGCAAAACCGATTTGCGGGCGGCGCTGCGCGGCAGTTTTCCTGACGAGATGAAACTACTGCTGGCGCATAATCCGGTGATCGTCCGGCAAGCGGCGCGATTCGATGTTGATCTCGTTTTGAGCGGACACACTCACGGCGGACAGGTCAAACTGCGCGACGAAGACAAACGAATCCTGCCAAACAGACGTTTGAAAAACGGTCTGCACCGGCGCCGCGACACGCAAATTTACATCACACGCGGCATCGGCACGGTCGTTTTGCCGATTCGCTATCAATGCCCCCCGGAAATTTCGCTGATCGAACTTCAGTGCGCATAATTAGGATTTATGAATTTCAAATTACGATTTCGCCAAAACACGTTCGTAATTTATAATTCGTAATTCGCAATTCGTATTTTTCAAAGATGGCTTCAAATATTCTAACGATTCCAAATCTGCTCACCTTTCTGCGAATGGCTTTAATTCCCGTTTTTGCGAGTCTTTTATTTTACGGCTACAGCGGTTGGGCTTTGTTCGTTTTTCTCATCGCCGGAATTTCCGACGGCGTTGACGGTTTTGTTGCCCGAAAGTTTAATCAAGAATCAGAACTCGGGACAATTATTGACCCGATTGCCGACAAGCTTCTGATGACGGTTGCTTTTATCGTTTTGGCAATGCCGAACGTCTTGCAGACGCATGTTCGGCATCTGCCGGTGCCTTTTTGGGTGACAGCCGCCGTCATCGGGCGCGATGTTTTGATCGTCACGGTTGCCGGAGCAATTAATATTATGACCGGATTTCACGGCTTCAAACCGTCGTGGCTCGGGAAATTAAGCACGTTTGTGCAGGTTATTGCCGTCGCGCTGATTCTGCTGGCGGCTTTTCTTGATTACAGTTTTTATCTGCCGACTGTTTATTTTATCGTTGTTCTGTTAGCTTTCGTCTCGGGCATTCACTATATTTTTCACATCGCCCGCCTGATGCGCGAAGCGGATGAAAAATCCTAAAATGGTTTGTTTTATCAGGTCGTTCGGAGTTTTTTATAAACGTTTGACGATTCACGTCTGTGAGGTTTTTTCGTAAATTTTTTTGATCGCCGACAAAAGTTCGTCGTAATCGACCGGTTTGGCGAAATGTTCCTGAAATCCTGAAGCTAACGCGCGGCGGCGGTCGTCGGATGAAGCGTAAGCCGTCAGGGCGATGGCGGTGATGAAAGCATTCTGTTCCGTTTGCATCTGTCGAACTTTGGCAATCAAATCGTAGCCGTCCGTGACGGGCATTCCGATGTCGGTAATCAAAACGTGGAAATTTTGCCGGGAAAGTTTGTCAAGCGCTTCTTTTGCCGAAGTTGCCAGCACGATTTCAGCCTTTTCGCGCTCCAGAAAAATTTGCAGCGGAACCAGACTTTCAACATCGTCGTCAACGAGTAAAATTCGCGCCCCGCCGATCGTCGAATAATCAGCAGATATAATCGGCTGTTTTCTGTCCGAAGATGTTTTTTCCAAAAACTCTTTAGTAAGCGGAATTTTGACGGTAAAAGTTGCGCCTTCGCCGATTCCGGCGCTTTCCGCTTCGATCGTCCCGCCGTGAAGTTCGACCAGATTGCGGACGATCGTCAAACCGAGACCCAACCCGCTGTAAACCCGTTTGGTCGAAGAATCCGCTTGCTGAAAACGCTCAAAAATAAAAGGCAGAATTTCTTTGCCGATGCCGATTCCGTTATCTTTGACGATCAATTGTGCAAAATCTCCGTTTCGCGCTAAAGAAATACTGATATTGCCGCTTTCGGGCGTAAATTTGACGGCATTCTGCGCCAGATTTACGACTATTTGCTGAAAGCGCATCGCGTCCCCGTTTATCATCAAAGAATTTTCCGCCGTTTCAATTCCAAACGAAATGTTCTTTTGCGCGGCAAACGGGCGCATGATTTCGACCGAATCGTTAAAGACCTTGACCAGATCGACCGGTTCTTTTTCAATCCGCATCTTGCCGGAAATAATCCGTGAAACGTCCAAAAGATCTTCGATCAGGTTATTTTGCAAAAGCGTGTTGCGCTCGATGACTTCGATCGCTTTGACGGTTTTCTCTTCGTCAAGCACGCCCGTCCGCATCATTCTGACCCAACCGAGCATCGAATTGAGCGGTGTCCGTAGTTCGTGCGAAAGAACCGAGAGAAATTCGTCTTTGGCGCGATTGGCAGCTTCGGCAATTTCACGCGCTTCGGCTTCGAGCTGCAAGAGCCGGACGTTTTCGATCGCGACTGCTGCCAGATTGGCAACCATTTCCAACGCGATTATATGTTCATTCGTAAAAACATCGTTTTCGTAAGCCTGCACTTCAAGCGTGCCGATAATCCGGCTCATGACGGTCATCGGCACGACCAGCGAAGAATTCGGATCAACCCCGTTCTCCTGTAAAATAAGGTGCGGACGATTTTTCATCAAATCCCAGTAGCGATTGACGACCACCGATTTCTTTTGAAAAATCGCCTGTGAATTCGGTCCGCCGTCTTTGGTCAGCGGCATCGGCGGCAAAGCCGAAATATCAACTTCACCTTCTTCGCCCCAAACATAGGCGGCGGTTCGCAAACTTTTTTCGGCATCGTAAAAAGACACGAAAAACGCCGTGCAAGGCATTGTCGCCCGCACAAAATCGTGAAGCGCGCGGTAGATCGAGGTCAAATCACGCGCCGTCCCGAGTGTCTGCGCAATCGGTACGATCCGCGAAAGAAGTTCGAGATATTCTTCCGAAGCGCGGCGCTCTGCCTTAATTAAGGCTTCCTCGGTTTGTTTAAGATCATGGATG
>CADEFG010000304.1 GCA_902826505.1 uncultured Acidobacteriota bacterium | reverse complement strand
AATGAAAAAAGAAATGGCAGATGACGAGCTTTATCTGAAAACGGAACCGGGCAGATGGCGCCGCTGGGTCGTCGGCTTTGTCGTCTGGACGATCATCGGATTATCCTTCGCGAGCCGCTCGTATTTTACCTATTACCGCGACGGCGTGATCGTCCCGTGGTATGAAATTTTTTCGGGTTTTCTGGTTGATTTTTATCTGTGGGGCGCGGCATCGCCGGCGATTTTTTGGCTGGCGCGCCGGTTTCCCGTCGAGCGCGGTCGTTTGGCGACCCGGATTCCGTTTCACATCCTTGTCTGCACGGGTTTTATCTTTCTGGTCAATGCCGTTTCGATTCCGGCTTACTGGTATCTCGGGTTTCCGAACATTATCCGCTACCCGACCATGGCGGTTATGTTTAAGGATTTAATTATCAGTCCTTTTATGATTCATCAGGGCTTGCTCGTTTATTGGGGAACGCTGATCGCCGCGCACGCCTTTGAATATTACCGCCAATTGCAAGCCGGAAAAACGCGCACGGCGGAGCTCGCCTCGCAGCTTTCGCAAGCGCAGCTTGCCGCTTTGAAAATGCAGATTCAGCCGCATTTTCTTTTTAACACGCTGAATTCGATCGCGGCGCTTTTGCATAAAGATGTCGAAGCCGCCGATCTGATGATTGCGCGGCTGAGCGATTTTTTGCGGATCACTCTGAAAAGTTCCGAAACGACGACCGTCACGCTCGGACAGGAACTCGAATTTTTGAAGGCTTATCTGGCGATCGAAAAGATCCGTTTTCAGGAGCGGCTGGTGGTCGAAATGCAGGTGATGCCCGAGACGCTCGACGCCCAAGTGCCGAATCTGATCCTTCAACCGTTGATCGAAAATGCCGTCCGGCACGGCACTGCGCGGCAAACAGCGGTCGGACGCCTGCAAATTCACGCGCGCCGCGACCGCGACCGTTTGCTGATCAAGATCGAAGATAACGGACCGGGTTTGAACGGCAATCGGCGAAGAAAAACCGGCACCGGCGTCGGTCTCTCAAACACCCGCGCCCGGCTCGGACAGTTTTACGACGATGATTTCGAGTTTGAGATCACCGATCAAAAAAATCACGCGGGCGCGGTCGTTAGTTTGAATGTTCCTTTTTGGGTTCAATAAAACGTCGATGTCGAAATTCGACGAGCCGACCGGCTAATTGTCAAACGATTGATTTTTAACTTTGATCTTGGCGAATGTAATGACTTAAAGAATGCAAAATTTGACCTGACAAATATGAAAATTTTGATTATCGATGACGAGCCGCTGGCGCGTGACCGAATCCGCGAAATGCTCAAAAAGGAGAAAGAGATTGAATTTATCGCCGAAGCGGCAAACGGCGGCGAGGCGGTCGAAAAGATCGAAACGCTTCAGCCCGAGATCGTTTTTCTCGATATTCAAATGCCCGATATGGACGGCTTTCAGATGCTCGAAAAGCTCGGCGCAGCGGCGCTTGCGCGGATTCCGGCGATCATTTTCGTGACGGCTTTTGACGAACATGCGCTGCGCGCTTTTGAATTTCACGCGCTCGATTATCTGCTCAAACCGTTTGACCGCCGACGTTTTGCCGAAACCTTGAAACGCGCCAAAAACCAAATCAAAAATAATGTCGGGAACAATCCGAACGAGCGTCTTTTAGATCTGCTGGAACAAATGAATTCGCAAACCGAATATTTGGAATGGCTGACCATCAAAAAGGACGAACGGATCAGGCTGTTCAAAACGAAAGATATTCAATGGATCGAAGCGCAGGGCAATTATGTGTTGCTGAAATTTGCCGAAAATTCCGAATTGATGCGCGAAACGATGGACGGCATCGAAACCCGGCTCAATCCGCGAAACTTTGTCAGGATTCATCGTTCGGCAATTATCAATGTCAATCATATCAAAGAGTTGCAGGTTTGGCGGCGCGGCGAATACCGCGTCGTCATGGAGGGCGGCAAGCTCTTTACTTTGAGCCGTGGCTACCGAAACCGGTTCGACGAATTTCTTAAAAAGCGATTGCTGTAAAAAACTTTCCTGAGCTATTTTCCGCTGACTGCTTCGGCTCATCACGGCTTGGCGGAAAATTATCACATTAAAACGATCATTCGTCACAAATAAGTTCTTTGCCCGGCGGCTTGGAATTATGATGGATCAATTCCGGAGATTTACATTTCTTAGTGGCTGAAAAAATTATCTTAGTTGTGAGTTTTGACCGCGAGCGGCGGGCGTTCGCGCTTTTTAGAAATTAATCAAACAGGAGAACAATAATGAATGAAAATATTTCCGAAACCCCGCTTTCGCTATTTGATTCGGCGGCTTTGAAAACGATCGTCAGCGGCGGATTAACCGTCGGTGTGATGGATTGTTTAGCCGCGACCATCAACGCCGGTCGCCGAGGCGTCACCTTTTCTCAGGTCTGGCAGTATGTGGCGAGCGGTCTGCTTGGCAAGGAATCGCCCGGTTACGGCTGGAAGTCGGTGGCGCTCGGATTGCTGATCCATTTTTTTATCGCTTTTACGGTCACGACCATTTACTATCTGGCGAGCCGCCGGCTGCCGTTTCTCGTTCAGCAAACTTTGCTTTGCGGCGTTCTTTACGGCATCGCGGTTTATTTCGTGATGGGTTATGTGGTTTCTCCTTTATCGGCGGCGGCAAAACTGTCCTTTTCGGTTTCGTCACTGTTGACCGGTTTGTTTATTCACATAATTTGCGTCGGCTTGCCGATCGCGCTGATCGTGCGGAGATTTGCTAAAAGCAGTTGAGAACATAGTTTTAGATTCGACCAGGCAAACTGCCGCTTTGTCCACCAAAATTCTCAAGCGACGATCGGTGAATCGTCAAACGGCGAAATCGCCAATCGTGAAGAAAAAACATCCGGCGGCTTTTTCAAATAGTCAATCTTTCGATTGACGATTCCGACGTTTTTAGGCAAAGCTCACCGACAAAGACCGCGTATTAATTTTGAGATGGTGACAAAACTTATTGGAAAGATGAGATCGGCGATTAAATCAGTAGAGCGAGCGGTAGCGAGTCTTTCCTCCCGGGCGGAATTAAAGATCGCTGAAACCGACTCGCTACCGCTCGCTCTACTGATTGGCGGCTTTGTTTTCTAACAAGTTTTGTCATCCACTATAATTTACTTATTTTCAATGTTTTCGATGAGAAAAATCTCGGTAGCTTTTTTAGCGATTGAAATTACGGTCGAAAAAAAAACGATTCGAAATGAACTTTTCGCCTTCGCCGACATTAGATTTGTAAAAAAAGATAAAGTTAAACCTTCGGCTGAAAATAAATAAATCGCTCTCGCTGCCTGCAATTCACAACGCTTTTTAAGAAATCCGTCTCGTAATATTTGCAATTCATCACAAAAAGTTTCATCTGAACTGCTTTGGGATTTAATCTGATTTTGAAGCAAATTCAACATTTTATGACGGCACCGGCAAAGATCGTCGCCGCATTAAAAATTTATTAATAAGGAGTTTTATGAGTATTAGTAAAATTGGGGAAGTAATTCGAAATCGTAAGTTAAAAACCGAAACCGCAAATAAATTAAAGAAAATTCAAATCAATTCCGGGCAGGAAACTGACGGGCAGATGTCATCGGGCAAATTGCTGGAAAACAAATTTTCGGCTAATTTTGCCAAAGCCAGATTGTTCGCGTTTGAGAGAAAAACGTTTTTGACCACAAAATCAGCCGATTCCGGAACGTTTACCGCGGAAGGCGCGGCGGGAAAATACGATTCCGGCGCGCAAACCAGTATCGAGCCGGATGCCGCACCCGCCGAAGCGGCGCAATATCTGTTGCATTACGAGCATCATCATGGCGGCAGTGCTTATCCGGGAGAACAGCAATTTTTCTTAAAGGCTTTGGCAGAGCACAAAAACGATCCCGCGTGGACGCAAGAATTTTTCCGCACGCTCGGTTCGGAAAAAACCTCCGAACTGTTGAGCGATTCCGTCACTTCGGGCGTTTATCATCATAATTCTCCCGAACAGATCGAAGGACAGGTTGATGCGCTGCGCGATACGCTCGCCAATCTTGCTTCGGCTCAGCCGCCGGTGTTTACGCAGACAGATATGGATTTGCTGGTCGAAAAAATGATCAAAGCCCCGGGCGATCTCAACCCGCAAATTGCGATGGAAGTTTTCGGCAAAATGGATAGCGGGCAGGAAAAGGTTCAGAACATGTTTTTTGACGCCGCGTCACGGCTTGCTTTAACCGGCAGGGTCAGCACGGATGAGGCACAGCAACTGGCAACCGCCGCCACCCATGTACTTGCCGACACCTCGGCAGAGAACCAGGCTGAACGGTTAAACGCGGTTCGCACCGGCGGCGACGGTCAATTAGACAAATTTATCAAGTTGGCAATGACCGGAACCGGCACTCTTCCCTCGCTTGCCGGACAGCTCGCGATGACCAATCAGCAACCGTTCCAAAACGAGCCGTATGGTCGGGTTGATGCGCTGGTCTATAACATCGCATTTTCCGGTTACCACGACACGAACATCACGGCAAATGTGACCGAAGCGGATCTGCAAGCGACCCGCACGGAATTATTCAATACGGTTTCGCAGAGTTTGACCGATAATTCGGTGCGCGAAAAATTTAAAGAAAATCAGTTTCTGAAAGATGGTTTGGCGCAGATCTTTATGCGCGACTTTGACCGGATTTTGAGCCCGCCGAATATTGGTGAAAACGCTGCCATACTGACAACCGACGCGCAAAACGGTCTGTCACAGTTCTTTGAGTTTTCTTTGTTTACCGTTCAGCCGGGTTATCAGCAAAAACAACTGATGAACTTTCTGACCGGTAAATTTAAAATCATGAGTCAGGGCTTAAACGACATTTCACCCGGCGCGGAAGAACGCTTTCGCACGCAATTCGGGCGCAGCCGCGCAGATGCCGCCTCGCTGCTCGGCGGGCTGCTAGGCACAATGACCATCGGTTTACGCGACAATAATAATCAAATCAAGGAAGATGCCAAATCGAAGGGCGAAATGCTCGGTTTTCTGTTCGATCTGACGATCGGCAATATTCCGGGCGTCGGCGGCAAATTATCCAAAGACCTGACCGACAAGGCGAAAAAACTGCTCGGAACGGTCACGGACGATGTGCAGAGCGAAGTCGTCGATAAGCTCAAAGAAGGTGCGGTCGAAGAAGCCAAAAAAGCGTTTATCGAAGGCAACCGCGCGAAAGACCCGCAAGATTTGCTGCTCGGGCTTTACGAAGGCATCAAAACGACGCTTCCAAACGGCGATAATCCGGGCGATAACAAGTTTCTCAGCGATTTTTTAGACGGTTACAGCGAAGTGATAACTAACCCGAGGAATGTCGTGAGCGGAAATTAAAAAAATCCGGCGGCAGTTTTATTAATTTTTTATAATTGCCCGAACTGCCGCCGGATTTTTATGTTTTAAATATTTATAGAATTTGCCTGAAATTTCAGAGCTTTTATCAACCAATATTTACAAACCCACCCGCCAGGATCGCGTGAAGCTCTCCGAACGCGCGAGAAGGTTGATTTTAACGGCGAACTTGGTAAGATATTGGCAGCAGTTCAAAAGAAGAAAATGACGAAAGAAAAATTCGCCGAAACCATCAAAAAAATGTTCGGACTTTAAATCAGACCGGTTAAAAAGTTGTAAAAGTCAGAACAGATATGTTGTAAATATCTTTATTTCTAACGATTGGCAGGCAGACTCCGGTCGCCTTGAGCGCCGCCGCTTTTTAGATAGTGAGCGCTGCCGGTAAAGTTCCGTTTGCGCCGGGCGGCAACATTTCGGCAGGTTTTCGCATTTCAAAGAAATAGTTTTTGTTCTTAAACTCTCAAAGATTTTCGTCATCCAAATCCCTGTTAATTCGGTAGTTTTTCTGATTGACATCAAATCAGTTATTTTCGGAGGAGCAATGAAAAAAAGCAAAAACATTTTACTTGTAATTGCGCCCATTTTAGGCACGATTCTCGCTTGCGCGAGCGGCGGCAGCGGCTCGTCGTCAACCACGCGGGATGTTTACCAAAACAAAGAAGATTGCACGAAAGATTGGGGCGAACAAGAGCTGTGCGAAGAAATGAACGATGAAGACGATCGTGAATACCGCCGCAACGGCGGCGTCATCGTCGGCGGCAGACCTTTTTACGGACCGACCTATTACCCGAGCGACCGAACCGTCATCTACAAAGGCAGAACGATCTCTCCGACCGGCAAAAGCACCTCGATGAAGCCTTACAGCATCACTTCCCGTTCCTCGTCGTCCTCAAGAAGCAGCAGCGTTTCAAGCCCGCGTTCATCCTCAACAACTTACGGCGGTTTCGGCGGCGGCGGAAAAACGGGCGGCGGAGGTTCGTAAAAAGATGCTTCGAAAAAACTTTAAAGAGCGAAGCAATTATCATGAGCGTCTGAACGAAATCGGGTTTCAATATCACAGCGTTCTTTCAACC
>CADEFG010000303.1 GCA_902826505.1 uncultured Acidobacteriota bacterium | reverse complement strand
TCAGGTTTGTAATCAGAACCATCACGCCGATCACCAGCCAGAGACGTTTCCGAATCGCCCGCCAATAATCCATAAACTGCATACCTTCCTGCGCGTAAATCTCGCGGTATGCACCGTAACCACCGTTCGCCGCCGGAATTTGCGTATCAAACGGCTTTTCGAGTTCAACCCGTTCAGTTACAGGTTTTTGAATAATTTCACGACTATCTTTCATTTTTTTTAAAAATTAGGGGACTTTATAAAAAAGGCTTGGTATTCCCTGTTGAATGGTTTTTGTAATCCCTCTCAAAATAACCTTCGATGAATCTTCCGAAACGGCTACTATATCATTCGGTTCTAAAAATGGGTCTTGAGTTTTTCTTTTCTCGATTTCTTTTAAGTCGTAAGGCAGTTCTTTCCGCTCGGAACTTCCTTCGATTTGCCTCAAAATTTTAACCTTACTTTTAGCGGTCGGATTCAAGCCTTCGGCGGAAACGATTGCCTGAGTTAAAGTTATCGGTTCTTTCATCTTGACCGAACCGACTTTTTTGACATTTCCATAAACATAGACGACATCCGAATCAAGCACGGAAACAATATCGCCCGGCTGCATCCATAGATTTTGTTTGGCCTCCAAAATGTCTTTCACCTTAAAATTCATCAAAAGCAAATCTTCTTCTTTAACCTTTTCATCATTTTCAGATTTACAAGCCGAAGAACTTCCGGTTCGGGCAACGATCATCCGGCTTCCGGCTTCCTTATTCGGACCGCCGGCAAAGGCGAGCAATTCGAGGAGCCGAACTTTCCGGTTGACAAAATACGTTCCCGCCTTTTCGACCGCACCGATCACGCCGAACGATTGAGATTTCTTTTCGATCGCAAAAACATTAACTTCGGGTTTTTTTAAAAAACTAAAATATTCCTTTTCGATCTCGAGCGCTAGTTCCTGTTCGGTTTTACAAACCGCGACGATCGGCTTTGAGGCTCTAAAAAGTGCGATCGTTCCGTCCGGGTTGACGTTGTATTTAAAGGATAATTCGGGATGGCGAAAAACCTGAACTTCGAGCGAGTCCTGAAAACCGATCCGGTAACGTTCGTCTTCGTTATCAACTCTAGGATTTGTCGGAATTTTTTCGGTTGAAACTGTTTTGCTCGTTACATTTCCATCTATCTTTACCGGTTCAGCTTGTCCAAAACAAATATTCCCGCCGAATCCGATCGATATCGAAAAAATAAATAAAACTCGAATTGCTTTCATATAAATAAATCTCCTAAACAATTATTTTACAACAAGGTAGGACTAATTCAATTTTTGATTCCAAAAACACGAGAAAAGTTTTCGCCTATTTGTCTATCTGAACTTTCGGTAAAAAATAACTTAGAAACATTGATTCTAACAAATTTATAACAAAATCAACAATTTAAAAGTTTCGATGTTTGAAAAATTTAAATTTACCCGCAATTAAGTTAAACTTTGATACTCAAAAATTTTTCATTCGACGGATTTATTTTAAGTATGCAAAACCCAACCCCGATGTTCCGGCAATATCTCGAAATAAAAAAACAATATCCGGGAACATTGCTTTTTTTTCGGCTCGGCGATTTTTACGAACTATTTAACGATGATGCGGTGACGGGTTCGCGCGAACTCGAGATTACTTTAACGGCGCGCCAAAAAGATTCCGCAAATCCGATTCCGATGTGCGGTGTTCCGCACCACGCCGCCGCCAACTATATTGCCCGGCTCGTCAAAAAAGGTTATCGCGTGGCGATTTGTGAACAGACCGAAATTGCCGGCAAAGATGTCAAGCTGGTCAAACGCGAAGTCGTCCGCGTGATCACTCCGGGCACCGCGATCGACCCGCAACTGCTTGAAGCCAAAGAATCTATCTATCTGGCGGCGGTCTCGGGCTCGGGCGAAACCTTCGGTCTTGCTTTTCTCGAACTTTCAACCGGTGAATTTTTTACGACTCAATTTTCGGGCAGAAATTCCTGGGCAAACGCCTGCACCGATATCGAAAGTTTTGCCCCGCGCGAATTGCTGTTTCCTGAGTCCTTGAGAAAATTGGTTGAAAGTACATTCGGTAATTTCAGAAATCCTGCGTTATCAGACGCATCGAACGTTATTTCCATTTCATCGCCGAATGCAGTCAAATTTTCGACCGTTTTAACGGCTTTGGACGATTGGCTTTTTCAAGTCGAAGATTGCGAAACTGTACTGAAAAATCAATTGAAGGTTTGCGAGCTGACCGCCTACGGACTTGAAGATAAAACGGAATCGATTCGTGCCGCCGGCGCGGTTTTACGCTATGCGCTGGAAACCCAAAAAGCTTCAGCCGAACATATTTCGGAAATAAATATTCTCGAAGCCAATGATTTTATGGTTTTGGATTCGGTCACGCTACGGAATCTGGAAATCGTCGAATCAAAGGGCGAGAGCCATAAAAAAACTCTTTTCAGCGTGATCGATGAAACCGTCACCGGCATGGGCGCGCGGCTTTTGCGCGCGTGGGTTTTGCGTCCGTCGGTCAAAAAAGGTGAAATTCAAACGCGGCTTTCCGCCGTTTCCGAATTGACCGATTCGATGTTGCGCGATAAAATTCGTTTTCTTTTAAAAGAAGTTGCCGATCTCGAAAGACTGGTCGGCAGGTTAAATCTCGGAACCGCCACACCGCGCGATCTGATCGCGCTCAATCGTTCGC
Source organism: uncultured Acidobacteriota bacterium (assembly GCA_902826505.1). GTDB lineage: Bacteria > Acidobacteriota > Blastocatellia > Pyrinomonadales > Pyrinomonadaceae > JAFDVJ01. The sequence goes on along the minus strand of CADEFG010000303.1, from coordinate 3,781 downwards.
TTTCGCAAACACCGACCATCAATTCAACGTTATCAGACGCGCAAAGCCTGTTAATCCAGGTTTTGTCCGAAAATATTTTCGAACTGCCCGCAATTCGTGAGTTGATCGCGCGTTCGATCGCCGACGAGCCGCCCTTGAATTTTAACGACGGCGGAATTATTCGCGACGGTTTTAACGACGAATTGGACGAACTCAGAAATATTTCCAATTCCGCCAAACAAATCATTGCGAGTTTTGAGGAACAGGAACGCCAACGCACCGGAATTTTAAACTTAAAAGTCCGCTTCAACAACGTTTTCGGGTATTTTATCGAAATTTCGAAAGGCAATATTTCGCGCGTTCCCGAAGATTACGAACGTCGCCAAACTTTAACCAACGCCGAACGCTACACGACGCCGCAGTTAAAAGAATGGGAAGAAAAAGTTCTCGGCGCGGAGGAACGAATGCTCGCGCTCGAAACCGAAATTTTTCAACAAATCCGTGCAAAAGTTCGCGAAGAAACTCAAAAACTCCAATCAACCGCCCGCGCACTGGCGACGCTCGACGCGCTCGCTTCGCTTGCCCAAACAGCGGTTCGCCGAAATTATGTTTGCCCGACTCTGCACGACGGCGATGAAATCGAGATCAAAAATGGCAGACATCCGATCGTCGAAGCATTTTTACATGATGACTTTATTCCAAATGATTTATATCTGAACAATTCGACCGACCGGCTGCTCATCATTACCGGTCCGAATATGGGCGGCAAATCGACGATTCTGCGCCAGCTCGCTTTGATCCAGATTCTTGCCCAGATCGGATCTTTCGTCCCGGCTATTTCGGCGCGCCTGCCGATCATCGATCGCGTTTGGACACGCGTCGGCGCCTCGGACGATCTTTCCTCGGGACGCTCGACCTTTATGGTTGAAATGACCGAAACCGCCGCGATTTTGCATAATGCTTCGCCGCGTTCGCTTATTTTGCTGGACGAGATCGGGCGCGGAACTTCGACTTTCGACGGGCTTTCGATCGCCTGGGCGGTTGCCGAATATCTGCATAATTCGCCCGAACATTCGGCGAAAACTCTGTTTGCCACGCATTATCACGAGTTGACCGAGCTTGCCGAAAATCTGCCCGGCGCGAAAAATTATCAGGTTCTGGCAACCGAACGAGACGGCGATGTCGTTTTTTTGCATAAATTACAAAAAGGCAAGGCTTCAAAATCCTACGGCATCGCGGTCGCCAAACTCGCCGGTCTGCCCGTCAAAGTGATCGAACGCGCCAAAAACGTGCTGACCAAACTCGAAAAATACGAACTTGCCGTTTTTTCCGAAAATAAAGCCGAACAAAACGGCGTCGAAAAGGCGATCGATCGCGCCAAACAAAACAAACTGGCTTCGCAATTTTCGCTTTTCGCCATTTCCAATGAAAATGTGATCGATGAAATCAGGGAATTTGATTTGGATAAATTCACACCCGAAGAAGCCTTGAGTTTTCTTTCAGCGCTCAAAAAGAAGATCATTTAACTTAACTTTCGCAACCCAAATTGTCTTTTGGGTTTTTCGGGTTTATAATCGCAACACTTTTCATTTCCCCTTGTACTTTCATTTATAAAAGTCTTTTTAAGTTTTACAAAATCAGTTCTGAGGGAGATTTGTATGTCAAAATATTTCAAACCAATTTTCGGCAGTTTGCTTTGCTTTCTGTTGATCTGTAGCTTCTCGCTGATTATTTCAGCTCAAAAATCTAACGTCAGTGTTTCGCGAGCCGATTTCAAAAACCTCGCGGGTTCGGTCGAGGAAATTTCTGCGATGCGTCTGCCCGCGCCAACGACGCTCGGAACACGTTCGAAATCCGTGATGTTTCCGATCAGTTCGGGCGATAATTTGCAGGAAATCGAAATTCCGGTCGATTCGACCGAGAATTTCAAGTTGATGCTTCTGGCACCGAACGGTAAAAGTTTGAATTTGAAAGTGGCGCTGCCGAACGAAAATTTTTTCGATTTACGAAACGAGGGTTTTGTCCGGCAGATCAAACAAACCGATACGACCTACGGTTTGGAAGGCAACCAATTCCCTGCCGAAGTTTTTACCTTTGATTTACGAAAAACCGGTATTTTACGAGTTCAGATCGAAAAGCCGAAAAATCTTTCAACATCAAACGAACCGATCGGTTATTTGGTCGCGTCGAGCGATTCGCCAATTCGTTCATATACATATCTCAACACTTTGCGAACGACCGTCGGACGCGAAATCGGAATTATTTCTTCGCTGTTCAATCAAAAAGAAAATGACGAAACCGGTCAACCGGTTTCATTGCTCGGCAACATCCGTGAATCGCGGGTTTCGATTCACGCTCCGAACGGCGAACGGATTGAGCTTTCCTTGACCGATCGCGGCAACGGCGAATTTCAAACCGATTTTGTCCCGCGCGTTGCCGGACGCTACACGGCGCAAGTTTTTTCAAAAGGTTTGACGCCCGGCGGAGCGGAATTCATCAGAAGTTCGGAGCTTGCCTTTGAAGTTGCCGGAGCGGCAGCAGAAATTGGTTCGATTATCAGCACAAATCAAATTGACGATTTGCGCTGGCAGCTCGATCTTCCGGTAACGGGTTTGAAAACCGGCGAAAAAGTGATCGTTCACGCCGAAATTTGGGGACGAGATGCGGACGGCAGCGAATTTCCGGTTTCGTGGCTTGGTGGAATGACCCAGACCCAACGCTCCGGTAAACGCGATCTTTCTCTGCTTTTGACTTTGGATTCGCGTTGGCTGGCGCAAAACAGTGCGGCAAAAACTTTTCAGCTGAAAAATGTCCGTCTGCAAAACCCGGATAACGGAGTCGTTTTGGGCGAAGCCGAAAATATTTCATTGCCGAATATCCGTGCTACCGAAACAGCCAAATCTTTTGCCGGAATTGTCACGGACGAAATGCGGCAGGGCGTGCGACCCGCCAAATATACGAATGAGGCGGTCGGCGGAAAATTGATGCTCGTTCACGGTTATTGTTCGGGCGATGCGTGGGGCGCCGCGAGCCAATTTACGAGTTACGTCAAATTCCTCGATTTGAATAAAAACCGGACGCACGACCAATTTGCCAATTTGATCAAGAATTTCGGCGCCAATTTGCCGTCCTACGGAATTGTCGCGCATAGTCAGGGCGGCGCGGCTTCGCTTCATCTTTATACATATTATTGGAGCGGTTTAGATTACGCGACCGGCGGAACGCGGCTGATACAATCGGTCGGAACGCCGTTCCAAGGCACGGCGCTCGCGGGAAATCTGGCGATTCTCGGACAAATTTTCGGTGCCGGCTGCGGTTCGAACAATAATTTAACCTATAGCGGTGCGGCTTCGTGGCTTGCCAATATTCCAACCTGGGCGCGCGCCAAAGTTTACTATCACACGACTTCTTTTACGGACGTTTGGTATCGTTATGATTATTGCAACATCGCGACCGATCCTTTTTTGAGCGATCCCGACGACGGTGTCGTCGAGCGTTCGTACGCGCAGCTGACGGGCGCCAATAATCTCGGTCATAAAACCGGTTGGTGTCATACCGGCGGGATGCGCGACCCGTCGCAAACTACGGACGCATCGAGAAATTCAAATATGAATGCCAACGCCGCCCGGTGATTTCTTTTAACAAAAAGGCAAAAAGGTTTGAGTTTTGAAAAACTCAAACCTTTTGTTGTTTATAACTCTTTGGCAACCGGTTTTTTATTCGGTTTGATGAGGACGGTCAGAAAACTATCGGCATTAATTTTGACCTGAATGTTTTTATTCCCGACATCGATTGATTGGGT
>CADEFG010000302.1 GCA_902826505.1 uncultured Acidobacteriota bacterium | reverse complement strand
CTGGAATGATATGCCCAGAGAACGCGTTTCGGATCAGCTTGAACGGCGTTTGATCACCGGCGAGCGAATGATGTTGGCGCATGTTTATCTGGAAAAAGGCTGCATCGTTCCAAAACATTCGCACGAAAACGAGCAAATTACCTATATTCTTGAAGGCTCGCTTCATTTCCGGATCGGCGAGAACGTAGAGGAAGAAGAGATCGTCAGGCGCTGCGAAGTTCTGGTTATTCCGCCGAATGTCCCGCATCAGGCGGAAGCGCTCGAAGACACTCTCGATGTCGATATTTTCAGCCCGCCGAGGCAGGATTGGCTTGATAAAACGGACGATTATCTCCGGCAAAAATAAATATGGAACTCGGCTTACGCGGAAAAGTTGCGCTCGTCGCCGCTGCCAGTCGCGGTCTCGGGCGGGCAGTTGCGGAAGAATTGGCAAGCGAAGGCGTTTCGCTGATTTTATGCGCCCGCACAGAGAATCTGCTTGAAGATGTTTGCTGTGAGATCCGGGAAAGGAAAGACGTTTCCGTTCTTGGCGTCCCGACGGATCTATCGAAAACCGAAGACATCGAACGGCTAATTAGCGAAGCTCTGAAGCATTTCGGTCAGATAGATATTTTGGTGACGAATGCCGGCGGTCCGCCCGCCGCGACGTTTGAAAATCTTTCCCGCGATGATTGGATGCAGGCAACGGCGCTTTTACTTGACAGTGTTTTAGACCTGACCAGACTGGTTCTTCCCGGGATGAAAGAAAGACGCTGGGGACGCATTTTGAATATCACTTCGATCGCCGCCAAACAATCGGTCGAAAATCTTATTTTATCGAACAGCTTACGCGCGGCGGTGACCGGTTTTGCCAAAACGCTGGCTGATGAGGTCGCCGCTTTCGGCGTCACGGTCAACAACATCATGCCGGGTTATACGCGCACCGAACGGGTCGAGCAGCTTGCCCTGACGATCGCCGCGAAAGAAGGAATTGAGCCCGCCGAGGCTTTGACGCGATGGACGGCGGAAATTCCGATGCGGCGTCTCGGAGAACCGTCCGAATTTGCCGCGCTTGCCGCGTTTCTCGTTTCGGAAAGAGCCGGTTATATCACCGGAAGTTCGGTCGCGGCGGACGGCGGCTGGCTTCGTTCCCTGGTTTGAATCGCAGAACATCGGTTCGCGCGATCTTTAACGATGAGATTTATGTGGGGCGATTTATTTTCCGCACAATAAGGCGTAGATCTGACAGCAATTTTCCGCGCTTTGACCGGAATATGAATACGGGCGGTAAGAATTACGACGAGACCAAAGGCGTAATTGCGCATAATTCGCTTCATCGCTCGAAACAATACCCGTCAGAGGTGACGATCACGGTTGTCAAAAATAGATAGCAAACTCTCGCTTCAAATCATTTAATTTTTTAGGTTTTCTTTGGTTTGAGATATTTTTTGCCCTTTAGTTTTTTCGGCAGAAAATCTTCGCTGGAATATTTTTCGTAGCCCGCGCCGTAGCCTAAATTTTTCATCAGTTTGGTCGGCGCGTTGCGCAAATTCAGCGGAACCGGCAGATTTCCGTGACGCTTCACATCGTCGAGCGCCGCTTTGTAGGCTTCATACGCGCTGCGGTCTTTCGCGCAATTCGATAAATAAGCAACACCGTGCGCGAGGTTGATGCCGGCTTCGGGCAGACCGACCGTTTCGACGGCGCGAAAAACCGCGTTCGCGACCACGAGCGCGGTCGGTTGCGCGAGTCCGATGTCTTCGGACGCAAAAATCACCATCCGCCGCGCAATGAATTTCGGATCTTCGCCCGCGTCGATCATCCGCGCCAGATAATAAACGGCAGCGTCCGCCTGACTCGCGCGCATCGATTTGATAAACGCGCTGATCACGTTGTAATGCTCTTCGCCCTGTTTGTCGTAGCGCAGGAATTTCGATTGCAGCGTTTCTTTTAAGGTTTCGAGGGTGATTTTATCATAAAGCCGCGCCGTATTTTCGATCATCGTGATCGCTTGCCGCGCATCGCCGTTCGCCATTGAAGCGAGCCAATCTTTGGCTTCTTTTTCGAGTTCAAATCCGGTGCGGTCGATGATTTCCGACATATCTTCGGCGGAAAGTTCTTCGAGCACAAAAACGCGAAGCCGCGAAAGCAGCGCTGGAATCACTTCAAAACTCGGATTCTCGGTCGTCGCGCCGATCAGCACAAGCTCGCCCGATTCGACGAACGGCAGCAGAAAATCCTGCTGCGCTTTATTAAAACGGTGAATTTCGTCTAAAAACAAAACGCGCGGGCGACCAGTTTCACGCGGTTTGGCGATGATCTTGCGAATATCTTCCTTTCCGGCGGAAACGGCTGAAAGTTCATAAAACTCGGCATTTATCGCGCTTGCATAAATCCGCGCGAGCGTCGTTTTGCCGGTTCCGGGCGTTCCCCAGAGGATAAACGAAAAAATATGACCTTGTTCGATCGCGAGCCGCAACGGTTTGCCCGCGCCGACGAGATGTTTTTGCCCGATATATTCCGCCAGAGTTTGCGGACGAATTTTATTTGCCAGCGGCTGCATATTTTAAAAATACACCAAAAACAAAAATGGCAACCTGTCCGGGTTGCCGTTTTTGTTTTCCAAGAGATTAAAATGAGGTGTTTTTAGCTTTGAGGTGAAGATTGTAAAGTTATTTTGTTTCGAGTTTTTTAATATCCTCGCGCAGTTTCGCAACCGACGCATTGGTCGGGTCAACGCTTTCGAGTTTATCAACCGTTTCTTTGGCTTTTGCCAGATTGCCTTTTTTCGTGTAGGCGACCGTCAGATTCTGCAAAGCCTGCGGATGATTGATGTTTTTTGCCAAAACCTGTTCGAATTCCTTGATCGCGCGGTCGTAATTCGGCGGATCGCGGAAGATAAACGTCAAGCCCAGATCGGTGCGCACATTTTCGTCTTCCGCTTTTTTCTCGAGCGCCGCCGCATACCATTTTTCCGCGTCCGTGTAATTGCCGCTGTCGAAATAAGCGTTGCCGAGATTGACGATCGTCGGATAATCTTCGGGCTTAATTTTGTTTGCCTGTTTCAGATATTCGACCGCCTTATCGTATTGTTCGATTTGATAATGAACTTCGGCGGCTTTGACCTGCGCTTCAAAATTATCCGGCTCTTGTTTGGCTTTTTCGATTGCCGCCTGAACTTCGGGCGCGGAAACCGCCGGTTGATTGGTCGGATTGGTCGCTCCGTTGATGTCGGGATGTCCTTCCGGCATATTGGGATTTTGTTTTGTTGCCGCTGCCGGAACCGGCGGCAGCGCCGCTTTTTGATTGACATTATTGGCAAACATAAATCCGACGATCAAACCCAAAAGCAATCCGACGATTCCAAATAAAATATTTTCTTTGTTCATAATGTTTTAGTTCTTTGTCCTTTATCAGTAGTCAGTTGTTTTTGCCTGAGTTGCAAAGGACAAATGACTACTGACTACTGGCAAATTAAGCATAAGAATGGAGTCCGGGCAAAAGATAGCTGACGCCCAGATATGTAAAAATAACGAATAAAAATGCGACGATCGCAAAATAAGCGGAACGGCGACCGGTCCAGCCGCGGGCGATTCGCGAATGCAGAAAACCCGCGTAGGTGATCCACGCCACGAGCGCGCCGACTTCTTTCGCGTCCCAGCCCCAATATCTGCCCCACGATTCATTCGCCCAAACCGCGCCTGTGATGAGCAGCAGCGCGAGTCCGGCAAACGCAACGCCGGCGAGTTTATACATCAAGCCGTCAAGCGTTTCCGCCGACGGCAGCGCGGCACGGATCTTGTCGGTTTTGAAACCGAAGAGAACGATAAAAAACGTGCCCGTAAATGCCGTGATCAGCGCGGCGAGCTCGACCGGATTGGCGTTCAGGCTTAAATGAAGCCGCGCGCCGTTGTCCTGAATCCACTGCGCCGCAATGCCGTAAAGCTGCTGCGAGCTCATCGCCGCGATCTGTGCTTGCGGAACCTGTTCCTGCTGAAGCATCCAGGTCGCAAATTTTTCGTATTGCGACGGGCTGATCAAACCGACGACATTTTGAATATTTTTAAGCTGATAAACGAGCATCGCGATGCCCGCGCCCTGGACGACCAGCGCAATTTGTAAAAGCCGCAAACCGAACTTTCGCGCTTTTTCATCGCCTTTTGAAATATAATTTCCGTAAGCGATGATGACGCCGACGAGCAGCACGCCCGCGCTCAGCAGAAACCAGCCGACATACGGTATATCGGCACGCAGGGCAAGCGAAAATTTTGAATTGCCGAGAAAGGTCGAAGCCGTGTATTTACCGAAAGTCGCGGGCGAAAAGACGCTGAATTTGCTGATCGTTGCAAACACCGAAAGCGCGAAAAGGCTCGTCCAGATCGCCATCGTTTGCACCTTTAAACCGTCTTTCAAAAGATAAAGAACCGCAACGACGAAACAAACCAGCGCGATTCCGTAGCTCAAACTGGCGACGCCGACGTGGATCGGTCGCCAGTAGGAATCAAGCACCGGCGGCAGATCCATAAAATCGCCGCCGATAAATCTTGCTAAAGTTAAAATGATCGCGGCAAGCGGCAGCGACAGCGTCGCGACGATGCGGAATTGTTCGCGCCGCATCACGAGCAGCGTCGTCACTCCGGCGCCGAACGCAAAAGCGAGACTCAGATCGTAGAGATTGGCAAACGGCACATAGCGGAAAACCCAGGGCATTTCCGTGATCGCGCGTCCTTGTTTTAAGAAAATCTCGACTTCGCGCTCGTAGCCGATGACCCATCGAAAGAGCCAGCTCGAAAGATTAAAAAACACGCCCAAACCGGCGCCCCACATTCCTAATCTTTCAGCCATTTTGAAAGGCGCATAAAGATTCGTCAGATAAAAAACCGCCGCCGTCAGATAACAGGCGAGTCCGAGCATCATCAACGCGCCGTCCGAGATAAAATGCGCGCCGCCCGTGTAAATTCTGATGATTAAAAACGCGAGCGAGCCGCAAATGGCGAGCGCAAACGGTATATATGATTTAACGGAGGAAGCGGTTTCGCCTTCTGCCTTGTCGCTTGAAATTATAATGGGTTGTTTTAAGATTTCCTGATTCATAACTTGATTCCCTCGATAGTGCCGCCGGACGTGGTCGCGTCGGCGGCACTATCAATTGTCTAATATTTATTGCACAAATGCGCTCGGAACGGGCAAGTCCGAACTCAAGCCGAAACTTTGCACGCTCATAGTTCCGGTGCTGCTCAACCTGATATACCAGATTCCGCCGCGATTGACCGCCGCGTCGGTTTTGCCGTCGCCGTCATAATCCGCCGGCACGAGAATATCGGTCTCCAAGCCCCAGTTGTAATAAACGGGAGTATTATTCGAGCTTTGTTTGATATACCAAACGCCGTTGCGGAAAACTGCCGGGTCGGTTTTGCCGTCGCCGTCGTAATCGGCGGGCACGAATTTGTCGGTCGAAATTCCCCAGTAATCCGTCCGCAACTGATTGTTCGAACTCTGGTTGATGTACCAAACGCCGTTGCGGAAAACCGCCGCGTCAAATTTGCCGTCGCCGTCAAAATCGCCGCGCAGCGGTTTATCGCCCGTCGTTCCCCAGGGAACATAAGTGACGCTTCCGCTTGGATTATTGAGCGAACCGCGATAGTAAAAATAACTCTGACTGCCGATTGCCGAGTCGCGATAAACCGACGGGTCGCTGCGTCCGTCGCCGTCCCAATCGCCGACCGTGACGGGCTTGTCGCCTGTTTGACCGAAGATTTCGATGCGCAGCGTCGATGTCGCAGATTGCAGAATATAAAATGCCGCTTCCGCTGCCGGAGCTTCGCGCCAGACGGCAAGATCGGCTTTATCATCGCCGTCAAAATCCGCCGGGGTCAGTTTGTCGGTTGCCATTCCGAGTTGCGCCGCCGTAAATCCAGCCGTCGAGCGATTTAAGAACCAGGTTCCGTTCGATGGACGAAACGCGCTTGCATCGGCTTTGCCGTCGCCGTCAAAATCCGCAAAACCGTGATGAATAACCACGACCGTCTGCGGCTGAACGACGACATTCGTCAGATAAGTTTGGTCGCCGTCTTCGCTGCCGTCATTATCGCCGTGAATTCCGGCGGCATAGAACGTCACATTTCCGACATTGGTTGCCGGAGCCGTCCAATTAAATGTCCAGGTTGCGCCGCCGGTCTGATTGGCGAAAGTTCCCGCCGTGGTTTGTGTGACATAGCTTTTGGTCGTCGCTACGCGAATTCTTGTATTCGCCGTCGTGTTCGTAAAAGCTCCCGCCATTGCCGTTCCGGCTAATGAAATGACTTCAAAGCCCCAGTTCCGGCGGCTTGTGTCAGCGGTCGTGTGCTGAACCTGAATTTGATAAGTTTGCCCGGGCGTGTAATTTGCCGGAGCAATGATATTGATCTGCCCGCTGCCGGAATTCTGAGCGTGACACGACGTGCAGGAAGATTCGCCGGGTGCGCCCGTTCTGGCGGTTGGCGCTC
>CADEFG010000301.1 GCA_902826505.1 uncultured Acidobacteriota bacterium | reverse complement strand
GTAATATTGAATCAAAACCTTCATCATGATCATCCGCGACCACCAGGCATCGTTTTTCACCGGACCGATCGAGCCGTCGGCGCGCTGATTGGCGAGCGTCCAACCGACCCATTTTTCGGCTTTGGCAATCAATTTCGGATCATCGAGCAAAAACGCGAGCGGCACCAAACCGTCCATATAATACGGACCGCGTTCCCAATCTTCGCCGCTGCCGCCGAGCCAGCCGCTGTTTTTATCAAGGTCTTTCCAAAATTCGTCGATTTTCCCCGTCACGCCGTCGGCTTGAATCCGTAATTGTCGCGCCAGCCAGCCGCGCGGTTTGACCGCAGTCAGCGGCAGCGGATAAAACGCCGCCTGATTTAAAGGCAGACGATTTTTGACGATTCGCAGATTTTCCGGCGCGTTCTGAGCTTTAATGTTTGCCGGTAATGCGTTCAAAAAAATCGCCGACCAAATCAGAACGATGACCAAACGTAAATAAATCAATTTTTGACGCATAAAGCTCTTTTTCCAATCTCAAACCCAAACGCTGAAAGCTATTTTTGGTAAATATTCGTCAAATTATGTTTCTTTAAAAATTCCCGGATCGAAGCGTAGGCGTTGATTGTATCCTGCCGGTTGAAACCGCCGTGTTTTCCGCCTTTGATCGTAATTAACTGATTATCGATCTTTGCTTTATCGAGCGCGTTTTTCAGATTGACGGCTTGCGAATACGGCACCAGATCGTCGGAATCGCCATGAATTGTGATGATCGGCGGTGTGTTTCCGTTGACGTTATTGAGCGGTGAAAGCTGTTTTGCCAATTCGTCGCGATTCGGCAGACTCCCAAACCATTCGATTCCGTAATGTTTGGCGTTCGCGCCTTCCAGCAAATCGGGTAAATCCGTGATGCCGAACCAGTTAACGATCGCCGCGACTTTCAAAGGCGTTTCCTTTCCGGTCGTCCAGCGGACGTTTTCCGCCGTCGGGCAGCCGCGATCAAACATTGAATTAGCGCCGAGCATTCCGGTGATCAGCGCCAGATGTCCGCCCGCCGAAAATCCGGTTAAAACGATTTTCGAGGTGTCGAACTTAAAATCGTTCGCGTGATTGTAAATCCATCGCAAAGCGCAGCGCGTATCTTCGACCGCCGCCGGCGCGGGCGAGTTTTTCGCCAGCCGGTATTCGACATTGACGACCGACCAGCCCATCGCCAGATACGGCAAAATCAGCAAAACGTCCTGTTCCTTTCTGCCTTCGACCCAGCCGCCGCCGTGAATGAACATGACGGTCGGTTTCGCCTGCTCCCGTTTGCGCGGCAGATAAACATCGAGTTTTAATTCGCCGCCGTTCGCCGTTCGATAGGTGACGTTCGGAATTGTTTCGAATTCATTGCCGACATAATCGGTCAGATTTGCCTCGGCTTGGGCGGCAACGAGAGTTGGTAAGAAGAGAATCAGCGCGAATTTTGTTAATTTTGCAAATATTTTCATTTTTTATAAGCCCGCGACCCTTTTTTCCACCGGGTCGATCGCCGGCAGATTGTTTGAGGGCTGATCGAGATAAAAATAGACGGTACTTGACCAATCATCGGAACGCTCAAATTTGCCGTGTTTCGTTAGATCCTTCGGTTTTTGTCCTTCTCCGGCTTCGATCAGCTGCCGTTTATTGTAGATCATTTTTTCAATTGCATTCGGCGTCAGATACCCGATTTGCTGAATCGTGATGCGCGCGTCCTTATAAAAATAAATCGGGTCGAGAACATGATAACGGTAAAAGCACCAACGGAGCGCGCCTTCGTCCGCGACCGGCGAGCCTTGATAAAGATGGGCGAATTTCCCTTGTCCCCAAGCCGTCCCGATATAATCTTCGGTTCCCGTGCCGACGATCGTCGGAAATTGCGAATCTCCGTCAAGATACATCTTTACTTCGCCTTCGCCCCACCATGTTTCGAAATATTCTTTTGAATTGACGATCACGCCGAGATTTGCGCCGAGATAACGACCTTTTCCCGTAATTTTCGGGAGAATCTCATAATCCTTCAATAGCGTCGTCGGATTTTCGCGGCGGTAATGGGCGTGAAAATAAAGCGTATTCGCGGGATGTTTGTCGCCGATCGTGTAATCAACATCGTAAAAAAGCTCGCCTAAATCATCTTTGCTTTCATTGACCATGACGACTTTCATACCGGTTTTGAACGGCATCGGAATCAGGCAATTAAAACTTCTGCCCTCGGGATCGGAAAAAAACGCGGATTCAAACGCCGCCTTGCGTCCCAACCCGATCCCGAAAAAATCACCGACCGGCGCACTGACCGCCGGACGCGCCGCGCCGTCCCAATACATTTCGATCTTCAAACTGCGGAGCATCTGCGGACTTCGGTCGGGAAAAGTCATCCAGATCCGGCGAATCGTTCCGCTCGTTCCCGCTGCCTGCGCCAGAATGCGTGATGCGCCGGCTTTGATCGCGACGGTCGCCGCACCTTTGCGCCCGCCGTTTGCCTGCCCGCCCATTCCTTTTTCGCCGGTCGGATTTTCGCCGCTCGCCATTCTCGACTCGACGCCCGAAGGCATTTCGTAAATATTTTGAGCAAACATGAAAGGCGCAACTGCCAATGTGATGAAAAAAAGAACTAGCAAATGGTTGGTTTTTATGTTTGATTTCATTTTTGTTCTACAAGCCATCTCAAAAATAAATTAGTCGGACGAAAGCCGCTGCGTTTTCTTGGCGACTTTGCCTCTTGGCGGGAGAAAAAGAAGTTTCCCGCCAAGACGCCAAGCTGCAAAGTAAGCGGCAAAAGTGTTTTTGAGATCGCTTCTAATAAAAAAATAACGTCAAAACTTGCTCGAAAATCAATTTCCTTCGACTCTGAACCAGTCAAAACGCACGCCGGCGGTCGTCGTTTTGCCGTTGTAAACAATCGCGAGGCGTGCGCCGTCGAGATTGCCGAACCTTATTTGATCGCCGACCCGCTCCCATTTTTCTCCGTCCGTGCTGAATGAACAGTCGAAAACTTCGCCGTCCCGCGCTTTTATTCGCAGCTGTAAGATTTTGTTTTTTCTCGGTAAATCGATGTTTCCCGCGTCGATTTGTTTTCCGCCCTCGCGCCGCCAGGCGAATATTTTTCCGTTCCCCAAACTGATCCCGACGGCATTATCGCGCCAGCTGTAAACGGAAATTCCGGCGAATTCGCCGTCGGCTATTTTCTCGAAATCGATTTGCGCCGTCGCCGTGTAGCTGCCCGCAACCGTGCGTTCGGTCAATACTATTTCCGGCATTTTTTCAATCGAGAGTTGTTTTTCGGTCGGCGCGAGCGCCAGAAAGCCGTCGCTCAAACGAGCCGTCCGGTCATTAAAGATCGTGTGGCTCCAGTTCGGCGAGAGGACGGTGCCGTTAAATTCGTCCGATAAACCGGCGAAAATCGATTGCTGTTTCGTCTGTTTGAACGGCGCGTTTGCGATTTTCGAAGCGCCGCGACCAGCGTTGATCGTCGCCCAGCCGTTTTCAAACTTTACCTCGTCGAGCAAGGCTTCGCGCCCGATGTTAAATCCGAGCGAGCCTTTTCGATACGCGTGATAAAGCAGGAAATCGCGCCCGTCCGAAGTCGTCACAAGACTGCCGTGTCCCGGACACTGCCAAGTTTCATTCGCCGCAAGAATCGGGTTTGCCGGATTTTTTTCCCATTTTCCCAAAAGAGTTTTCGACCGCGCGACGCCGAGCGCGTAATCGCACGACCGACCGCAGCACGCGTTGCCCGAGTAAAAAAGATAAAACCAGCCGTTGCGATGCACAACATACGCGCCTTCGACGACGTGATTTTCCCAAGCCGCTTCGTTGCGAAAGAGTTTCGCCGGTTTTCCAAGCAGTTTCGTGCCGCTTTCGTCCAAACTTTGCGCGTAAAGCCAGGTCGGTTTTTGACGGTCGTTGCCGTCTTCCTTCCAGATTAAAAAAGGCTTTCCGTTTTCGTCGCGCGTAAAAGCGGCGTCGATCGAACCCATTTCCTGGCAAACCAGCGGTCCATGATCGCGCCACACGCCGTCCGGTTTTTCAGCCGTTGCGACCGCCACGCATAAAGTTCCTTTTTTGCCTCGACCGTCATCGCGCCGCGCCGTGTAATAAACAAAAAACCTGCCCTTGTCCGCGACGATTTCCGGCGCCCAAAAATCGCCTTTCGCCCACGCCGGTTTTTCCGCAAAAACCGCGCCGGTAATTTTCCAGTTGACCAAATCTTTGGAATGAAGGATCGGGAAATGCGGCGACCAGCCGCCGGTCGTTGCCGTCGCATAAAAATCTTCGCCGACGCGAATCACCGACGGGTCGGGAAAATCGCCGGGAATCACCGGATTCGCATAAGTTTGTGCGTTTGCCTGAAATGAAAAGGCGAAAAACAGACACAGATAAACACAAATAAATACAGAAATTTTTATGATTTGCGATGCGCGATTGACGCTTTGCGATTTCAAATTTGAAACCGGATATCTGAAATCTGCGATTTCAAATCCATTCTTAAATCTGTCTTTACACGTATTCATCGATGGATAATTTCCCCGTTTTTTTTATGCCAAAGTCATTTGCAAACGCGTTACCGACGACGGTTTAAACGTGTATTTGAGCGGCGTTTTGACATCGAATTTTTCGTCGCGCGGCGTTAAACCGTTCGGATTTTCAAAAGTATTATGCGCGTGGATCTCGCCGGACAAAACCCGCGCCGTGCCGCTGAGGACGCGCGCTCCGCGTAAATTTATTTCGGCTTCGTGCGCTTCGGAAATATGCGGATTTGAAACGGTTAAAGTCAGCGTTTTGCCGTTTATCGAAGCCGCTCCGGCAAGCCCGATAAGCGTTGAGGGCTGATTGTTGCGCGAATAAGCGATCGGTTCGGCGAAAAATTCCGAACGGACGGCTTGCGCGTTCATATGCGGCAGATGCATTTCGAAAACATGATAATTCGGCGTGACGGTAAATTTGTCTTCATAAGCCAGAAAGAGCGAATGCAGACAATTGACGAGCTGCGCGGCATTTCCCATCGTGATTTTATCGGCGTGACGGATAAACGTATCGAGAGTTAAACCCGAAACGAGCGCGTCGCGCATCGTCACCTGTTGACTAAGCAGATAATTGTCGCCGACTTCCGTACCGGCGCGATGCCACGAACCCCATTCGTCAACCACGAATTTCGTTTTGTGAGTGCGGTCGTATTCGCCCATAATCCGCCAATGTTCGCGAAGCAGTCCGTCCATGCGGTTCGCTTCCTGAAGCAGATTGTAATATTGCTCGTTATCGAATTTGATCGCGTCGGATTTGCCTTCGACCCAGTCATTCGTGCGCCCGCCCGAAGCGTTCCAGGTGTAATGATGAATCGCCCAGCCCCACATTCGGTCAAAAACCCAATTGCCTTTTTCCGCCGATTTCGAGAAAAAACCGCGCGTCCAATTGTAATCGTCGCCGTTTGCCCCCGAAGCGATAAATTTCATCGGCAAACCGAAAGCCGGAACGCTCGACGTAAACCGCCGAAATTCTTCGGCGTATTCGCCGGGCAGAAAATCGCCGCCGCAGCCCCAGGCTTCGTTACCGACGCCCCAGTATTCGACTCCGAAAGGCTCACGGCTGCCCATTTCGCCCGTCGCGCGCATTTTCGCGCCGGTCGTCATGCCGGCGGGTGAATTGCAGTATTCGACCCATTCGTAAAAATCGTTCGCGCCCAAACCGCGCAAATTTGCCGCCAGATAAGGTTTCGCACCGATCATCTGCGAAAATTTGACGAACTCGTTCGTCCCGAAAGTGTTCGGTTCAAAGCGCCCTGCGGAATTCGGCTTTTGCTTCATCGCCGGATCGTTATTCCAGAAATTCGTGCGCGTCGGGCGATTCTGACGCGGACCGACGCCGTCGCGCCAGTTGTAGGAATCGGCAAAACAACCGCCCGGATAACGCGCATTCGGCGGTTTGATTTTTTTGAGCGCGTCAACCAGATCGGCACGAATTCCGTCGTAATTACGAACTTTGGATTTTTCACCGACCCAGATTCCGTCATAAACGACGCCGCCGAGATGTTCGACAAAATGCCCGTAGAGGTGCGGACTCACCGGACCGATCTTTTCGTCGAGCAGAATCTCGATGCGGGCGGCGCCGGAGCGCGAAGTTTGGGCGAGTCCGGTTTTGCCGAGCAGCGCAAATGCCGCCGTGCCGGTCGCCAAGCCTTTCAGAAAATCACGTCTTTTAAGTTCCATAATATTGTTTTCTCCGCACTTTCAATTCCGGTTTTCGGTTATTTGATCTCAGCCGCGCCCGCACAGGCTTTGACGCGAAATATTTCCGCGCGGCGGCTGGTTTGAAGTTCGTATTCACGTCCGATGTATTCGATAAATTCGTCGCTTTTCGCGCGCTTGATGAGATTGATCGTGCAGCCGCCGAAACCGCCGCCGGTCATCCGCGCGCCGCAGACGCCTTCAAAATTTTCCGCGAGCGCGACCAGTGTGTCGATTTCCTCGCAGCTTATTTCAAAATCGTCGCGCA
>CADEFG010000300.1 GCA_902826505.1 uncultured Acidobacteriota bacterium | reverse complement strand
CGAAAAGCCGTCCGACCGGAATTTTGGCGGGCGATTCGTCGCTTCGCAATGTCCAACTGCAATTGCGCGATATAGTCGGCACCGAGTCAACCGATAACGGCGGCGCGTTGAAATCTTTGACGGAAATCGGCATCACGAAAGGCAGCGACGGCAAGCTGACGCTTGATTCGAGCGTCTTTAATGAAAAGCTCAAAGACAGTCCCGACGACGTGAAAGCTCTCCTTTTCGGCAAAACCGAGACCGACAAAGGAATTTTCCAAAAGCTGCAAACTGCTTCGGGCGGTTTGAGCGACAGCGTCACGGGAAGCGTCCAGACGGCAATCACGGGTTACGAATCTTCGCTCAAAAGCTTGAATGACACGATCGCCAAACGAACCGAAGCGCTCGACCATTTAAGAACTTCCCTGATCAAACAGTTTTCGGTCGCGGATGCGGCGATCGGTCAGATGAACGGACAGGGATCGGCGCTCACCAATATCATCAAATCGATGCAAAATTCCAACGATAATTAATCTTTTAAGTATGTGATTTTTCTTCACTTTATTACTCAAGATTTGGCGGCATTTGCCGATATGAATTTTGAGTTTTGAAAGAAAAAATATATGTACGCACAACCAAAAGCACTCGCCAGCTATGGCAGAATAGCAAACAGCGAAACCAATCCCTTGAAACAAATCGTGATGCTTTACGACGGCGCGATCAAGTTTTTGAATATGACCGCCGCCGACATCGAAGCCAATGATCTGGTCGCGAAAGCCGAACATTCCAGCCGCGCGCTCGATATCATCAATTATCTGCAATCGATTCTCGATTTTGAAAAAGGCGGGACGGTCGCCGAAAGTCTCGATCGGCTTTATCGAAGCGAGATGGTTCTGATACTCCGCGCGAGTGCCGAACTGGACGCTTCATTAATGCGCCGCGCCGCCGAATTGCTGATTCCCGTCCGTGATGCCTGGGAAACGAACGCCCAAAAGCTGATTGAACCGACGGAAATCCCGCCGATGGCTTATGAAAACCCGGTGAGTTTGAGTCTCGGTTGATTACGGGCAGAATAACTTTATGAACAATTCCGCAAACTTAAAAGAAAGTTCCGATTCGCTGATCGGTTTGCTGACCTCGCAATGCGCCGATCTGGAAAAACTGCTCAATTTGGCAAGAGAAGAAACGCTCGCCGCCCGCGAAGGCAAGTTCTTCAAAATTCTCGACATTGTTTCCGAACGCGCCGAAATCACCCGGAAACTCGAAACCTTTCAGCAGCAGATCTCTGAATTGCGCGGCTGTCTCGATTCGACCAACGAAAACGCCGTCCAAAGAAACGCCGTCAGCCGCGTCGTCGAGCTGGCAAACATGACGATCGTCCAGGACAACCACACCAAACTTTTGCTCGGCGCATCGCGCGACGAAGCCGCCGAAGCTCTGCAAAATCTCGAAAAGTCGCACCACGGCACCAACGCTTATTTGCGCGAAGGAAAAAAAGGTTTGGCTTACAGCCGCAATTTCTGAACTTTTTTATCCAAAAATTTGAAACTCAATAAAACACGGCAATTAACCGTGTTTTTTTCTGTATTATTTTAATTCAAATTCGTCTTTTGATCGTTAAAGTATCTTTCAATATTGCCGATATGTAGCTTGATGTTCGGTTTACCTCCATTCCGAATTAATTAAATTTAATTCAAAGGAACAAAAAAAGTGTCAGAAAATGAAAAACAATTAATTTCCCTCAGAGCAATGGTGATCGACGATTCGCGCGTGATGCGAAATATGGTGATGCAGACGCTGCAACAAGCCGAGCTTGCCGAATTTGAATTCGACGAATCCGGCAGCGGTTCGGAAGCGATCGGAAAATTCGATGCCGATAAAACCGACATCATCTTTGTCGATTGGAATATGCCGGGCATGAACGGCATCGAGTTTGCCCGCGAGGTTCGCGCGATGAATTGGGCAAACCACATTCCGATCGTCATGATCACGAGCGAAACCGGCTCGGAAAGAATGCAGAATGCTTACGACAAAGCCCGCGTCACCTGTTATGTGGCGAAAGCTTTCACGGTCGATGAAATCCGCGAAAAAGTTTTGCCGGTGATCGACGAGCTTCGTAAGAAACGCGAAAAAACCGCCGCGCCCGCGCCGGTCAAAACGGTCGCGCCGCCCGCCAAACAAGGCGGCGGATTTTTCAGTAAATTGCTCAGCTAAATCAACAGGATAAAATAAAATTATGTTTACAACTACTCAAACCGTTGATGTCGTCCCGGCTCAATTCGTTCCGCAGGAACAAGTTCCCGCGGTTCTCGTTGAACAAACGGAAAAAGCGACGCTCGAATCTTTTACAAAAATCTGTGGAGCGGTCGAAGTTCTCGAAACCGACCGCACGGATTTTATCCATGGAATGAAAATCGACGGCATCATCTCGTTTGTCGGTGAACTGACCTGGTCGATGATTCTGGTTTTGCCGCACGATGCCGCCGAAATGATGGCGAAAAAATTTGCCGGTTTCGATATTCCGTACGACAGCGAAGATATGGGCGATGTCGTCGGCGAATTGACCAATGTGCTGGCGGGGGTTTTATGCGGAAGCCTCGAAAATGTCGGGGTGAAATCGCAGATGTCGCTGCCGACCGTGACGCGCGGCAGCGATTTTGAACAATTGATGTCGGACAGCCTGATTTCCCACCGGATCTATTTTGTCGCCAACGGTCATCATTTCATGGTCAAACTCGTCGTTGCCCGCCATAAATAACAATTTCGCGAAGGCTGCCCCCAAATTTGCTTCTTCGCTCGCCAATCAAACTAAGCGGAAACATTTCCCCCGCTCTTTTCCAACCGAAAATTTATCCATCAAGGGTTTTAGCCAGCAGGGTTTTCAAAGTTTTCAACTTTAAAAAGGACGTTAAATATTGCTATGTCGCAAGTAGAAAGACAAACCATTCTTGCCATCAACCAGACAAGAAATCAACTCAGTTCCTTACAGCCCGATGATAAGGAAACAATCATTCACGCCGGTGCCGCGCTCGAAGCCGCTTTGGAGGAAATTCCCGAAATCTACACCGAAGCCGCCAATGCCATGATGCTTTGTCTGCACGCTTTACAGGCGATCTTTCAGGACGAAACGGCGGATTTCGAAAAAATGGTCAAAGCCGTTTTAGGCGCTTTGATCGCCTCGGAACAAGCGCTCGGCGCGCAGCCGAACCCGATTTCGGAATTGATGCTCAAACAGGCGCAAAAAAGCCTTCAAAACGAACTCGACCAAATCGGACCGGCGGCGTCCGCCGAACCGGAAGTTTCCGTGATCGCGACCGCGCCGGAAACGCTCGACGAGGTCGCGGCGCTTCTGATGCAGCTCGAATTGACCGATACAAAAGGTCTCGATATTGCCTGCGAAGCCCTCAAAACGATCTCGGTCGAAGAAGCCGATAAAGACAAGCGCAAATTGATCGTCAAAGCCGCCCGCGAATTATCGCGAATCATCAGCGGCAAAACCGACGACCCGGCAGCGACCTTTTCGCTGGTCGGCGAACTGATCGATCAAGCCAACCGCCGCGAAGAACCCGGCTTCGAACCCGAAGCAGCAGAAGCGGCAGTTACGGAATCCGTCAAAATTCCCGAACAACCCGAGCCGGTCGAAGCTCACCCGAAAGAATCTAAAAAATCAAGCCAATCAGAAAAAACCGAACTCAGACCGGTCGAAAATGCTGTTCACGAATTTTTTGAACCCGATGTTTTGCCGGTCGATGCGGATATGAGCCTTGTCGCCGAGTTCGTCGTTGAAAGCTATGAGCTGATGGAAGCCGCCGAAAGCGCGCTGCTCGCGCTGGAAACCGATCTTGAAAATATCGAAAACGTCAACACGGTTTTTCGCGCCTTTCATACGGTCAAAGGTTCCGCCGCCTATCTCGGGTTAAAACGCCTGACCGAGCTCGCGCATCACGCCGAATCGCTGTTGAGCCGCATCCGCGACCGCGAAGTCCAATGTTCGGGCGGTTACGCCAATCTCGCGCTGCGCTCGCTCGACACGCTCAAGGCAATGCTCAACGGCGTCGAAGGCACTTCGGTCGGAACGGCAATTCACTTGCCCGCCAGTTTTGCCGAATTGATCACGGTTTTGAAAAATCCCGAAGCCCACGGCGTCAACGGCGAAACCGATTTTCAGGCGACGGTCGAAAAACCCGCCGAAACGACGTCCGAAAACAAACCGGAATCGATCACGATCGAGGAAATTATCGAAGAGGCTTTGCCCTCGGTGATGGCGGGTCAAACCGGCTTTTTTCAGAATACCGCGTTTAATATTGCCGAGAACAACGAAAACGGTCTCGCCAAAAAATCGAGCGATTCATCGGTGCGCGTGCGGACCGACCGGCTCGATCGTCTGATCGATATTGTCGGCGAACTCGTCATCGCCCAATCGATGCTCGCGCAGGATTCGACGGTCGTTCAGGGAACTTATCACGAACTGACCCGCAAAATTTCGCACGCCGGCAAGATCGTCCGCGAATTGCAGGATCTGAGCATGGGCATGCGGATGATCCCGCTCAAGATCACTTTCCAGAAAATGGCGCGGCTCGTTCGCGATGTCGGTAAAAAATGCGGCAAACAGGTCGAATTCGTGACCGAGGGCGAAGATACGGAAATTGACCGCAACATGGTCGATCTGATCGCCGACCCGCTCGTCCACATGGTTCGCAACGCGGTCGATCACGGCATCGAAACGCCCGCCAACCGCCAAACCGCCGACAAGCCGCTGACCGGCAAAGTCAAATTGGCGGCATATCACGCGGGCGGCGATGTCGTCGTCGAGCTGACCGACGACGGCGCCGGTCTCGACGCGGAAAAACTGGTCGCCAAAGCGATTGCCAAAAATCTGATCGAATCCGATAAAGGCATGAGCGAGAACGAAATTTTCCGCCTGATCTTCGCGCCCGGTTTTTCGACCGCCGACGAAGTGACCGACGTTTCGGGACGCGGTGTCGGCATGGACGTTGTCCGCCGCAATATCGAAGCGATGCGCGGACGGATCGAGATCACTTCGGAAAAAGGCAAAGGCTCGGTCTTTACGATCCGTCTGCCGCTCACGCTGGCGATCACCGACGGCATGCTCGTGCGCGTCGGCACCGAACGCTATATCGTTCCGACCGTCAATATCCAGCTCAGTTTTCAGCCGAATCAAAAAATGCTTTCGAGCGTCACGGGACGCGGCGAGCTGGTCAGCCTGCGCGGCGAATTGATGCCGGTTTTCCGGCTTCACCAGCTTTTCGATGTCAAGGACGCGATCGAAAATCCGACCGAAGCGCTGTTGATGATCGTCGCTGACGGCAGACGCCGCTGCGCTCTGCTGGTTGACGAGCTTCTCGGACAACAACAGGTCGTGACGAAAACTCTCGGTCAGGGCGTCGGTAAAATTCCCGGCGTTTCGGGCGGCGCGATCCTCGGCGACGGCTGCGTCGGGCTGATTCTCGATACGGCGGAAATCGTCGGGCTTGCGCGGCAGACGACCAGCTCGTCATGGCGCAAGGACGAACCGCACAAACAAGCGGCTTAAATAAAAACAAATTTTCAGGAGAAAAAGAAATGAATATCGAAACAACGACAACCGCGACCAAAACGGATGTCAAAAATCATCACGGCGGAAAATTCTTGAGCTTCTTTCTTAAACAGGAAGAATACGGGATCGAAATTTTGAAAGTCCAGGAAATCATCAAGATCCTGCCGATCACGCGCGTCCCGCGCACGCCCGAATTTGTCAAAGGCGTCATCAATTTACGCGGAAAAATCATTCCGGTTTCCGATCTGCGCAGCAAATTCAATATGGAAGAACGCGAAGAAACGAGCGAAACCTGCATCATCGTCGTCCAGACCGGCGGACTCGAAATCGGCGTCATCGTTGACAAGGTCAGCGAAGTGCTCGACATTTCGGACTCCGAGATCGAAGACGTGCCGTCGTTCGGAACCGATGTCAGTACCGATTACCTGCTCGGCATCGGCAACACCAACGGGCGGGTTCGGCTGCTGCTTGACATCGACAAGATTTTAACCGCCAAGGACGTTGTCCAATTACAGGATATTGCAACTGCCGGTGAACCGGTTAATGCTTAACTAACATTCAAATTTAGCTTCAAATTCCCCGCTAACTTTAGAGCACAGAACTCATTGCCAATTTTTTTCAGGATTAGATTATGAACAAACTTAAATTTATTTTCAGCTTCGGGGTTTTTGTTTTCCTTCTCACAGCCCAATTCACCGCCGCCCAAACGACCATTTCCAACACGCCTTCGACCGATGTCATCGAGCCGCAAAGCTTTTACTTCGAAGTAAACTACGGCGGACATTTCGGAAAATACGACAACGGCGGCTTTCAAACCTACGGCGTCAAAACCGTCTACGGTTTGACTCGCAATGTCGAGATCGGCGCAAATTTCGCCTTTACGAGAAACGGCGGCAATTCGCCGGTCGAAATCGTGCCGAACATCAAATGGAAAGCCTATTCGAACGAAAAATATAAAAT
>CADEFG010000299.1 GCA_902826505.1 uncultured Acidobacteriota bacterium | reverse complement strand
ATTTCATCGAATATTTGTCGGTCAAAAACGGCTGCGAAGCAACGTATCTTTCGAGCCCGTAGCCTTCGGAAAGCTTTATTTGTTCGAGCTTGTCGTTTAACCCCAAAATCGCGTAAACCGGGCTTTCCACCGCGCCGGCGACATCCGCCGTGACGTAAACGACCGGCATCAAATTTTTATGATAAATGGATTTTTCAGCCTTAACTTCCCGCGCTTCCACAAGCTCGCTGATTGAAACGAGATTCCCGCGCGCTCCGACTACTTTTATTTGCTGCAGATCCGCCAGACTTGACCGCTCGGTTTTCGGTAACCGCAAATTTATATAAGTATCTTCCTTTTCGTTCGGCAGATGCAGTAAACCGACGTTCATTCCGTCAACCGCAACCCGCAGAGTTTGCGCGATTTGCTCGGCTGAAATTCCGCTGATCGCGGCTTTTTCCTTGTCGATCTTTAAATTATATTTTGTCTGATTGTCTTCCGTGTACCAATCGACATCCACCACGCCTTCGGTGTTTTCAAGAATGTCTTTGACACCTCGGGCGATCTCGATCTGGCGTTCATAGGTTGGTCCGTAAATCTCCGCGACGATCGTTTGCAGAACGGGCGGACCGGGCGGAACTTCGGCAATTTTAACGTTCGCGCCGTATTTCAGGGCAATTTTCTGTAAAGGTTCGCGGACGCGTTTGGCAATGTCGTGACTTTGCGCCGCGCGTTCATCCTTTGAGGCAAGATTGACCTGAATGTCCGCGACGTTCGAACCTTTTCGCAAGAAATAATGCCGCACCAAACCGTTGAAATTATAGGGCGCTGCCGTCCCGACATACATTTGATAATCAACTACTTCGGGCACCGTCCCGACATATCCGGCAAGCTCGCGCGTGACGGCGGCAGTTTGTTCGAGCGTCGAACCTTCGGGCATATCAACGATCACCTGAAACTCCGATTTATTGTCGAACGGAAGCATTTTCACTTTGACGAATTTCAGCGCGACCAGCGACGCGGACGCCATTAGAAGCAAAACCACGCCAAGTAAAAAACCGTATCGCCAGATTGGTTTAACGATAATCGCGTGCATCACCCTGCGATACAAACGGGTAGTAAAACCTTCCTTTCCATGTTCGTGTTTCGTATCGCGTTTGAGCAATTTGAGGCTTGCCCAGGGCGTCACGACAAACGCGACGATCATCGAAAAGATCATCGCCGCGCTCGCGCCGACCGGAATCGGGCGCATATACGGTCCCATCAAACCGCTCACAAACGCCATCGGCAAGATTGCCGCGATGACGGCAAATGTTGCCAGAATCGTCGGGTTGCCGACTTCGTCGACCGCTTCGACCGCGATCTCGACCAGCGGACGACCTTTGTTTTCGGGCAAACCGTAATGCCGCGTCATATTTTCGACGACGACGATCGCGTCATCGACCAAAATTCCGATCGAAAAAATCAAGGCAAAAAGCGTAATTCGGTTTAAGGTGTAGCCGTAAAAATAGAAAACGGCGAGCGTCAAAGCAAGCGTCACGGGAATCGCGATCGCGACGATGCCCGATTCACGAAAGCCAAGGGCGAACATGATCAAAACCGACACGGAAGCAATCGCGATCAGCATATGAAGCAGCAGTTCGTTCGATTTTTCGGCGGCAGTTTCACCGTAATTACGGGTTGTCGTGACACGAACTTCTTTCGGAATAAAGGTTCCTTTGATCGAGTTTACTTTTTCCAGAACTTTTTCCGAGATCACGATCGCGTTCGTGCCCTTGCGTTTTGAAACGGCGATCGTCACGGCTGGTTCAACGCCCGTAATTTTTTTATCTTCCGCGTTTGCCTCCTTTGATTCCGCCGCACCTTGTCCGAACATCACATAATCCGCCGGTTCTTCCGCGCCATCGCCGATCGCGGCGACATCGCGCAGAAAAACCGGGCGATCGCCAAAAACACCGACCACGACATTGCCGACTTCTTCCGCCGAGGTCAGAAAATTACCGGTTTCGACGATTGCCTCTTTGTTTTGGGCGGAAATGGCGCCCGAGGTAATCAGTTGATTCGATTGTTGAAGCAATGGAATAATCGCTGCGGGCGCGATATTTCGGGAAGACATTTTTGCTTCATCGAGCAAAACGCGGATTTGACGACGTTGCCCGCCGATGATCTTTACTTCGGAAACATCGTTGATTTCCTTGAGCTGATCGGTAATTTGCGCGGCAATCCGGCGCAGCGTGAAATGGTCGTAATTGGCGCTCGAAAGCGGCAGCGCGAGAATCGGGACATCATAGATCGAATGCGGTTTGACGAGCGGCGGGCGAGCTCCTTGCGGTATCAAGTCCATATTCGCAAAGAGTTTCTGATTGAGCCGGACAATTGCATCTTCCTCGTTTTGTCCGACCTTGAAGCGGACGATCGCCATCGAAACGCCGGTCGAAGAAGTCGAATAAATATATTCCACACCCGGAATTTCCCAGAGAAGTTTTTCCATCGGCTTCGTGACGCGCTCTTCGACTTCTTTTGACGAGGCACCGGGCATCTCCACCAAAACATCGATCATCGGCACGATAATTTGCGGTTCTTCTTCACGGGGCAAGCCGATGACCGCACCGAGCCCGAGCAGAACCGATGCCGCAATGATGAGCGGCGTGAGTTTTGATTGAATAAATGCACCGGCTAATTTTCCGGCGATTCCGAGCTCTTTCATAAAATTATCTGACTTTTGTGCCGTCTTTGACGCGGCTCGCATCCGCCGAAATAAATTCATCGCCGACCGACAAGCCCGTTAAAATTTCAACAAAACCGTCCGCCGTTTTTCCCGTGGTGACGATTCGAAACTGCGCGGCGCCGTCCGCCCCGACGATAAAAACCCCCGAAAGCTGCCCGCGTTGGACGATTGCCGTCTGCGGAATGCTGATTCCTTCTTTTTGAGCGATCGGAAAACGCGCCAGACCGTAAAGTCCCGATTTTAATAACGGATTCGCGGGCAGTTCGATTTTGACCGTCAAGCTCCGGCTTGCTGAGTCAGCCGCCGGTTGAATTTCGGCGATGATGCCGAAAAATTCGTTCTGACCGAGCGCGTCGATCCGGACATTCACGCGTTTACCGATCTGCATCAATTTTGAATGGGATTCCTCGACCGCTGCCTCCAGACGATACTGCGAATTATCTTCGATCGAAAGCAAAGGAATTCCGGGCGTTGCAATTGCACCTTGTTCGGCGAGCTTTTTGACGATGATGCCCGAAACGGGCGAAATGATCTTTCCGTAACCTTCCGTAACTTTCGAGTTGGCGATGTCGGCTTTTGCCTGTTCGATCCTGGCGTTGACCTGTTGTTTTTTTGAGATGATCGTTTGGACATTGGCTTTGGCGCCGTCGAGTTCCGAAACTGCCGCCTTGAGTTTTGCCTGCGCTTCGTCAAATTCCTGCCCGCTTGCCGATTTTCGTTCAAAAAGTTCCTTGTATCTGGCAAACGTCTGTTCCGCCAAGGTTTTACCTGCTTCGGCGGTTTTGACGCCCGCATTTGCGGCGATCACCGATTTATCGATTTCGAGCAGTGCGGCTTGGGCTTCTTTTAAACCGGCGTTCGCTTTCTGCAATTGCGTTTGACTTTCGCGGTTATCGATTTCAACGAGCGTTTGTCCGCGGGCAACCGTGTCGCCCTCCGCCGCCGGAAACGAAACGATCCGTCCCAACATGTTAGCCGAAACCTGGGTTGTCCGTTTTGCCTGAACGGTGCCGGTCGCTTCATAAAAATCTTCCATCGCACCGAGCGTAACTTTTGAGACCGGCACGTTGAGAGGTTCGGCTAACTGCGTGCTAACCTCGGTTGGGACTTCTTTTTTTCCGCAGCCGGCAAGCGAAAAAAGCATCACCGACGCTAACAAAATCAAGATCAATTGCTTTTTCATTTTTTCACCAAATTTATTTAAAACGCGCGCACGTCGGTTAATCTGCCGGTCGCCAAAAGCAGCGCGGCATAGCTGACGAAATATTCAAAACGCCCGGTTAAAAGATTATGTTTGACGCGCACCAGCGCGGTTTCCGCCCGCAAAACCTCGTTAAATGTCATCAATCCGGATTTGTAGCGGTCATGCACGATTCTTAAAACTTCCTCTGCCTGCGCAACGGTTTTGATAAAAACCTGAATTTTGGCACGCGCCGTTTTGTAGTTTTGCAGGCTCCGGACAACTTCGAGTTTGATCTGATCGGCGAGTTTTTGCTTTTCCAGTTCGGCAATACTCTCGCCGGTTGCCGCCTGTTCGATCCGCGCTTTGCGTCCGGCATCGAAAAGCGTGTAATTCAATTGGACGCCGACCGTATAATCCGTGCTGCCGTTTGCGAGATACGGCGAGCTGTAGCCGAAATTTCCAAAAGCATTGACCTGCGGGAGTTTTTGATTTTTGACCGAACGGGTTTGTTCGCGGCTGTTTTCAACCGCTAATTCCGCCCTTTTATAATCGGAACGATTTTCGAAAGCGATTTTAAAAAGCGC
The DNA here is from genome assembly GCA_902826505.1 of uncultured Acidobacteriota bacterium. Classification (GTDB taxonomy): domain Bacteria; phylum Acidobacteriota; class Blastocatellia; order Pyrinomonadales; family Pyrinomonadaceae; genus JAFDVJ01. Next base: position 2,054 of record CADEFG010000299.1, on the reverse strand, counting down.
TTCCTGATCTTCGACGAGAAAATATTTTTCGGTCAAATCACCGGTCAATTCGCTTTCAAATTCGGGGCGGTTGCCGAGCATCAGATTGAAAGCGGCAATCGTTGTGACCAGATTGCTTGCAGCTTCAAATTGCTGCTGCCGGGCGTTTGCCAGCTCGACATCCGCCGCCAGAAAATCAGCATCGGTCGTCATCCCGACGTCAACCATATCCCTTGTTTTCCTGCAATTGGCTTCGGCAGATTTGACCGCCTCGCGACTCGCTTTGATCAATTCCCTGCCCAAAACCACGCCGTAATAACTGCGAATCACCTCAAAACGAAGCTGCTGGCGGACGCTTTCCGCCTGAAACTCGGTTTGTCGCTTGGCGGTCTCTGCCTGCTTTACTCGTGAACTGGTTTGCCGTTGGTCAAAAAGCGGCATCTGAAAATTGATCTGCGAACGAAAATTAAAAAGTCCTTTTGGATGATTGAGCGAATCAATCTCGAAATTCGTTGTGCTAAACCGACCTTGTTCGAGCAGCGAACCGAATACGAAAACCGGATTATTGCTCCGGATCACCGATTGGGAAAATTGAACGAAAGGCTTTTTGCCCGTTTTTACCTCGGCGATTTTCGCGGCGGCTTGGTTGGTGACCGCCTCGGTTATTTTGGTCTGCGGATTATTTTCGAGGGCTTTTTCAACCGCCGTTTCAAGATCGAGTTTGGGCGGAAAGATGCTTTGTGAAAAAATTGCCGAACCCGTCGCGGCAATCATCGATCCGATAACAAAAAGCTTGCCCGCGGCGCCCGACAATTTTGTGTTAAATATACTTTTGGGCATATTCGGATGTCATCAAAATCCCGGGAGAATCTTTAAAATGTTTCGCTGATAGATTGATTTTTTCTGCCAGACTCACATCTGTCAGTCAAAAAACCAAAACAGATTTGTATGTGTGTTTGGTCACAAACTTAATCAGATCATCCTTGAAAAGGTAAAAACTTTTCAGATCAGTTTTCCTTAAAACCCGCCAATCGCAAAAATGTCATCATCGGGCACCAACCGGTAAATGCCGACTGAAACAAATTCAGCCCAACGAATCCTGTAAAATAGAAAAAATAAGGGCTCACATAAAACCCCAAAACGACGCTGATAAAAATCAGACTACCCGCAATCAAATGCAGCATTCTGTTTATATTCATCGATTCTTACCTCCGTTGTTATTTTATATCATTATATTACTATATAGTAATATAGCTAATTCAAATTTAGTTCATTAAGTTAAGTTCTGTCAAGTGACATTTTTGAAAATTAAGCCGTTGATTTTCTAGACGTGTCGAGGGTTTTCATAATCCGCCGGGTCAATAACTTTTCGATGGGATCAGCAATAGGGATTTTATCTTCGAATACGGGACGCGCCGTTAGTTTTTAATGAAACAACCGTTGAAAATGCCGCCGGGAAGCAGCAAACTTTTCAGCCCGCGCGATGCCGGAGCACGTTTGGTTATTTCAGCTGGTATGATTTTGCTAAAATTAGCGAACGTTTCCTCGCTTATCTGACGAATCGATCTGGTTTGTTCGCGGCTCAAAGATCGGCTGAAAGATCGCCGCCACCTGCTCGCTGATATTTTTTCGGCAAAATATAATAAGTTTTTTTTTTTGTTAAGAAATTCGAGATCGGCGACCGTTGAAAAGATAAACGGCGATCGTCAATTCAACCAATATGCCGATCGCGATTCCCGCCAGATAGCAAACCAGATCGCTCCACAAAAAACCATAACCGAGCACCAAACCGCCAAGCCGCAACCGCCGAAGATTGTCTATCCATTCGGCGTGATACAACTGACTAAGCTCGACCGCGAGGCTAAAAAGTCCGGCGATCAACGCGACCTTCCAGATCGCGAGACGCGGAAAAAGAAACCCGACCGACAGGTAAGCGACCAGTGCCCACAGCGTATCGCCGGCATATTCTTTGATTAGTTTGGGGAGAAACGTCGATTCAGACCGCGAAGCAAGTCCGAGCAGAATGACGAAAAAAATTCCCGCCGCATATAAAATTCTTTTTCGTTCTATTTCTA
>CADEFG010000298.1 GCA_902826505.1 uncultured Acidobacteriota bacterium | reverse complement strand
GGAGGGGAATAAAATTTAATGGAAGAATTTTTAAAGACTTTAATGGGCAAAAGAATTGACGTTTCGTGCGGTTCGAGCGTTTCGTTTCGCGGCGACGTGATCGATGTCAAAAACGGCATTTTGTTTTTACGCGACGAAGACGAAAAGGTGGCGTATGTCGCGATTGATAAAATCGCGATCATCTGCGAGGTTAAGGAACATCTGTCGCGCCCCGGTTTTGTCGGTTAATTGGTCAGAATCTGAAAAACAAAAAAAAGCCCGTAGTTATTTAACTTCGGGCTTTTCGGTTTAATTGTCAAAAAAAATTATTTCGGTTGGTAGTCAGCCGGAATCCGTCGATAGCCGACGATTCGTTTTTCCCAGTAGCCCTTAAATGGCGAATAAGTGATGCCTTTGCTCGAAGATGCCTGATAAAATCCGTTTTCGTCGGCGACGATGCCGACGTGCCCGAGTTTGTTAAAAAAGACGAGCGTTCCGAATTTGAAACGATCGTCGCCGTAAACCGGTTCGAAATCGTTCCAGAAAGTTCGTGCGCTGGTGCGGGTAAATGAAATTCCGGCTTCCTGAAAAACTTTCCAGACAAAGCTCGAACAATCGTAGCGGTTGGGTCCCATCGAGCCGTAAAGATAGGGAATTCCGAGTTTCGATTGGATCGAAAGCATCAGTCTTTGGTTCACGTTCGGCGTGTAAATCAAGTGGCTGTTGGTGTTCAGAATTGAGCTTGTCGATTTCGAGTCAACCGTTTTTTTGACCAGCGGTTGGGTGGCTTGGTTTTGTTTGACGACCGTAATATTATTCATCAAAACGGGACGTTGACTGGCGTTTGTGGTCGGCGACGACATGACGTTCCGTTTTACTTTATCGGTCGAACCCTGTGTGTTTGTCGGCTGACTTTCCGGCGTTGCAACTATTCTCGAACGGGTTTGAGCATTTGAAACAATTGCAAAACTTAAGAAAAAAACGGAAAGACAAAGCGAAATACACAAACGGTTTTTAAAAATCATTAATAAAAATTACTCCAAGTTTAATTATTTTAGGGAAGAGCGGATAGATCGAAGTTTTGATCTAACCTAGCAAACCAAATATTCTCGAAAAAGGCGGAAAAACACGGGTTATTAACCGAAAGATTTTCCAAAAGAAGCTGAATTTTTTATTTATTATTTTTGTCTAAATATTGGTTTGACCTATTTAGTGTCGCCGATTTGACTTGAAATGGCAAATCGCTAAAACCATTTTAACTTTAAAGCCTATGGTTTTGGCAAGGTTTTTTGGTCGAAGTTGTAAAAAAAACTTTTGCAAAGTCTTAGAAACCTCAGTTTCTAAGACCCCGCCGCCTCTTCTCCGCCTTCGCTGTCCATCCGATTGTTTTGTATGTCAATAGATAGTTGTAATAAAAATTCTTTTCCAAAAAAAAATAAAAAAGGTTTGAATTTTTTTTCAAACCTTCATTTTTAATTTGTTGGGGCGCTCCAATTAATTAAGCCGAGAACGATGTTCCGCAACCGCAACCGCCGGTCGCGTTCGGATTTTCAAACGTAAAACCCGAACCCATCATATTCGAAGTGTAGTCGATCGTGATGCCGTTCAGGTATTGCGCGGAAAACATATCGACAAAAAGCTTGATGCCGCCTTTATCCATCACGAAATCGCCGCTTCGCGATTCTTCTTCGATGTTCAGGCTGTATTGAAAACCCGAGCATCCGCCCGGCACGACGCGCACGCGAAGTCCTGCCGTTTCCGGCAAATCGTCCTCGCCCGCTAAAAACTTTTTAATTTCTCCGATCGCTGAATCCGTCACGACCATTTCGACGGTCGGTGCTGCAACTGCTGACATTTATTATAATTTCTCCTTTCAAATAAAATAGATTCAAAACTCGAATCTTTACTTTAATGTCAATTTTACATAGACAAGCCAAAAAGCACAAGCTAAAAAAAGGATGAGGGATGAAGGATGACCGATGAAAAAGAATAATTCTTAAATTCATTCCTCATCCTTCATCCTTCAATCATCAAAAACCTACGGCACAAAAGCCGCCGGTGTCGGTAGATCGCCGGTCGTGCCGAATTGCTGGATCAGTAATCCGGCGGTCGAACGCTGGATAAACCAGTTCGCGCCGTCGGGACGGAAAACTCCGACGTCCGCTTTGCCGTCGCCGTCAAAATCGGCGGGCACCGGAATATCGCCCGAAGCGCCGAACGGCACGGCAAAGAAGCTGGAATCTTCGCTGCGCAGAATATACCAGCTGCCGTTGCCCGGTCGCCAAACGGCGATGTCAGATTTACCGTCGCCGGTGTAATCAGCCGTCACCGGTTTATCCGTGCCGGTTCCAAAAGTTGTCACAAATGTTCCGGCGGTTGAGCGATTGATCCACCACGAACCGTCGCCGGGTCGAAAGATTGCCAAATCCGCTTTGCCGTCGCCGTCATAGTCCGCATTGACCGGAACATCGCCCGCGCCGCCCCATTGAGTTATTTGAATGCCGCCCGAAGATTTATTGATATACCAGGTGCCGACCGAAGCACGAAAAATTGTAACATCTGCCAAACCATCGCCGTCAAAATCGCCGGGCGCGGGGTTATCGGTTGAAATACCGAAGGGAATTGAGTAGAAAGTTTGATTAGAGCTTCGCAAAATAAACCATTCGCCGGTTGACGGACGAAAGATCGAGATGTCGGTTTTGCCGTCACCGTCGTAATCGGCGGGCTCCGGTTTGTCGCTTGATAATCCGAAGGTCAAGGCGCGGGTGCTGAAATCCGAACTGCGCGAATACCACCACTGACCGTTTAATGGACGGAAGATCGAAACATCCGCTTTGCCGTCGCCGTCGTAATCGAATTTTACCTTTGGAGGTTGAATGGCAAAATAATAAGCCGCGCCCTGACCGTTAGGGCTTGTTAACGCTTTTTCCGCCGCGCCGATAACCAGATCGCCAAAACTCAGCGCGATGCTGATGCCGAACCGGTCGCCGTTGAAAGGATCGGTCGGAGTAAGTTTTTGCTGCTCAGTCCAGGTTGCGCCGCTGCGGGTAAAAACGTAAGCCGAACCCGCATCGCCACCAACAATGGTGTCGTCTTCGCGGGCACCGACGGCGATGACATTGTTACTGACGGCAACCGAATAACCGAAACGGTCAAACGCCGCGCCGTCCGAGGCGACAATTCTTCCTTCCGAAACCCAACTTGAGCCGTCGAACTGATAAATATATGCCGCGCCCCGAGCTGTCTGCCCGACCACCGGTGTGTATTGAAGCGCACCGGCAACCAGCGTGTTTGTGTTGGCGTCAATGGCGACCGAGTTGCCGAAATTATCGCCATTTGCGCCGTTTCCGATATTAAGTTTTTGTTGCTGAACGTAAACGCCGCCACCGCCGTCCACAAAAACATAAACCGCTCCGGCGGCGGTGAACGGGGTGTTATCGCCCGATGCGCCGATGGCAATCTTGCCGCCGCTGATCGCTACCGATTCGCCAAAATGATTTCCCCCGATCGGAGCGGAAGGTGTTCCGACCGGAATGAGCTTTTGCGTTTGCGTCCAAACTCCGGCGTTTCGCCGAAAACAATATGCCGAGCCGGCGTCTGAAAAAGTTGGAAGGTTGGCAAAATGCGAGCCGACAACGATGAATTCCGCTTCAATCGCGACGGCATTGCCAAATTCGTCATCAGCCACGCCGTCATTTGGCGTTAATTTCTGCTGAAATGACCAATTCGTGCCGCTCCGAACGAAAACATAAGCCGAGCCGCTGTTTGAAAAACCCGTGTCGTCGTTATACGCGCCGACAACGATCGTGTCCTCGCTAATCGCCACCGAATGCCCGAATTTATCAATCGCCGCGCCGTCGTTGGCAAGCAAAACTGCCTGTTGCGTCCAGATTCCGCCGTTCAGCACATAAACATAAGCCGCGCCGGCTTGCGAGGCGGTCGTGCTGTCATGGCGCGCACCGACGACCATTGTATTGCCGCTGATCGCGACCGCGTTGCCGTGTTGTGCGCCGACACCGCGCGGCGTCGAAGTGATTTTCTGTTTTTGCGTCCAGTTTGCCATTACCGGGTAAGCCAAACCAAAGAACGCAAGTAAAACCAATGCGCCAAAAATCCGGCTGATTTTAGCGGCTCGAACTTGTTTCGATGCGAAAAAAATTGCCATCTTAAAAACTCCAAAAATATTCATTTTCATTGCCTTTCTCCCTTTCAATTCCTTATCCGTAAAATTTCGGTCATCCATTACGCGCAATATGAAGCAAGATTGGCTCACGGGTACCGTTCGTTTTATCGGCAAGTGTTTTTTAACTCGGTCGATTCAAGCCATTTTAATCGCCCATCGGTCCGATAAACCGCCATTTGCCGCCGATAAAGGCAAAGATAAAATAATTATCCTTGGTGACGCGACCCGGTTTTCCGTCATAATTATAATTTTTCGTTCCGCGCCGGACAGACTTCTGCAATTCCCTCCACGACACCGAAGCGAGCCATTGGTCGCGTGTTTCACCGCCGCCGCCCGAAAAGAAATCGCGCTCGGAAGCCATCAGATTTTTCACTCCGGCACGGTTTCGACTGTTGACCGCCGCGCTGAATTTCGTCCAAAACGAATTCCAGCTCCGGCTGGCGGCGGGTGATTGGGCAAATGCCGTTGCCGGGATCAGCAAACAAACAGCTAAAATCAAAATGCGTATTTTTTTCATAAATTTATCCTCTAATTTTCCGATTCGCCTGCGCCGAACCAGCGTTCATTTTTTCGCTTAAGCGTTAATATTCCGTCCGTCAGCGGACAAAAGCCTCAATTCAGTAATTTCTAACTATGGTTCAGCCGTAAAATCCACGTTTTTAATGTCCTCCGAAACGGTTAATACACGGGAATTAAAATGGTAGCGTTTGTGCGATGCGTCGATCACATAAGTTATTCCGGCGGGAATTTCTTCAAAATTGTAATTGCCGAACGAATTGGTTTGGGTATATCGTGTTTCGCCGTTTTGACCGGTGATCGAAACTCTCACTCTGGAGATCGGGTAGCCGTTGGACGTTGCGACGCGTCCGCCGACGCTGACCTGGGCGGCAGTTGGCGCAACATTTTCGGCGACCACAAAAGGCGAAAGGGAACTGACGGATGCGCAGATCGTTTTTGTCGCAAAATTTCGGCTCGTTGGTTTTGGAACCAAAGCCAGCGGACTGCCTTCGCTGTGAAAAAGCGTCAGCGCATTAAAGACCGTCGGGTTTGTGACGCTCGGAACTTGCAAACAAACCGTGATCGGCGCGGTATAGCCGGCGGTCGTCGTGATTTCAAACGCCGGAAATCCGACGCCAAGCGAATAGCCGCCGGGCAAGGTTCCGGCAGTTGTCGGATCGATCGGCACGACGGTCGTTGTTCCGGGCGTTGTCACGGCTAAAAAATTGACCGTTGTCGTGCCGGACGCGGCAGTGATATTTGTTCCGCCCGTCGTATTAAATCCAAACCAATCGGGCAGCAAACCGTCAACTCCGAGCGGTGTCGGGTTTGTTCCGTCGGCATTGATTGTCGAAAGACCGTTGCCATTCGTTTGATACACAAGTTTTGTTCCGTCAGGCGACCACGCCGGCGAAATAATGCGCGGATTATTTGCCGCGACGAGCGGACGCGACGGAAAGTTTAGGTTATCGAGAAAGGGCGAAAACAAGAAAGAATGCGGGTCGGAATGATCGTTAAAATCGAGTTGATCATTGCTAAAGGCGATCGAATTGCTATCGGGCGACCAAACGGGATTGAAATTATCCGGCAACTGATCGTTGATATATGTTTGACCGCCGGTGCAGCTGACACAATTAAAAGGTATGAACTGAACTCGATAGTCGCCAAATCCTCGATTGTTGTGAAAGACGATCAGCTTTCCGTCCCACGACCACGAAGGTCGAGCTTTGATGCCGGTAAACGAACTGCTGGTCATTTGAACGACGCCCGTGCCGTTGGCGTTCATCACAAAAATTTGACCGCTTCGGTCAAAAGCGATCTGTGTTCCGTCGGGCGACCAGACGGGATTTTCGTCGGCGACCGAATTGTTGGTCAGCCGCGTCGGGTTTGACCCGTCGGCATTCATCGTATAAATTTCGACCTGACCGCCGTCGCGGTCACTGACAAAGACGATTTTTGAGCCGTCGGGCGACCATTTCGGCGCGCTGTCGAAAGCGGTATTGGCGGTCAGTTGGATTTCATTCGAGCCGTCGGCATTGATTGAAAAAATTTCCTGATTCGTGCCGTTTCTGACAAACGCGATTTTGCCGAAAGCCGCCGGAGTTAAACCGGATTCATACGAACCGATGTCAACCACGCTGCCGAGCGGACGCGCGACGCCGCGTTGGTCGGTGGCGGGCGCACCGGTATTATTTCCGGCGTTGATTGCCGGACTTCCCGGAAGCAACGAAACCGTATAAGTTGCGCCGCCGTTATTGGCAAAACCACCGAGCATGGGATTTCCTTCGGGCAAATCGGAAGCAATATATCCGGAACTGCCCGTTCGGTTGCCGATCAAATTAGTGCCTAGCGAATTGACTATTCCGCCGAC
>CADEFG010000297.1 GCA_902826505.1 uncultured Acidobacteriota bacterium | reverse complement strand
AAGCCCGACGTGCATCCAAAGATCTATACAAGCCCCTGTCGAAGCCTGTCGCCCCCAAAGCGAGGTTTAAGTATAAACTCTTTCTCCAAAAAAGAAAAAGTGCGGGTTTTAGGATGAAACCCGCACGCGAAAAGTTGACCGATAATTTGCCTTTAACGATATGAAATTGAGCCACCCGCTTAATTTTCCGGGCGCGCCGGTCGGATTTTAGTTCGGAAGATTGGCGGATCGCCAAAATGCCTCAAATCAGTTTTAATAAGTGCACCCTCCGGCGCTGATCGATTTTGATTGCTGAACCTGTGTTTGCAGTTCGAGATAATCGACCAGTTTCAAAAAATCCATTCGCGGGTACGAATATCGTCCGACGGTTTTAAAGGCTAATTGCGGTTTGGAGCCGTCGAAAAGGTGAAAACCCCAGTAAAGCAGCTGTTTTGAAAAACGAATCGCGACATCCGCCGGATTGATGTAATGAAGCCGCGCGTCCAGTTCGCGCATTTGTTTAAACTGCGTCTGCAAAGCCTGATTCAAAAGATTATTGCGATTCGGCTCATCGGTTTGCAGAGAATTTATCAGCACGAAAAGCTCCGCCGTTTGATTTTCGCGACGGATCGAAGCAAGCGTGCGTTTGATAACATCGGCATTTTTGTTGATGCCGAGCGGGTTGAGCGTCGTCGGGATCAAACAGTAATCGAATTTTTGAATATATTCTCGCGGATTTGCCTCAAATTCGGGATTGCAGTCGCAAATCACGATTTTCGTGTCTTTGTAATCGCCTTCGTCCCATTCGTCTTTGGTCAAAACCGAGATCACCGAACCTAAACTGCCTTTTGTCGAAGACAGATAAACGCCTTCGCCCAAAATTTTCCGCAGGTTTTGCTGATGGTCGAGGTCGATCAAACCGACATCGTAGCCGTTCAAGGCAAACGCGCCCGCGAGATGCGCCGAGATGGTCGTTTTCCCGACACCGCCTTTACACGTAAAAACGCCGATATACGTCGTCTTTTCGCGCTCCTCAGACGCATCGATCTTTTCGCAATCGAAAATCAACTGGTGTTCGCGCATGATTGCCAATCTCAGATTCGCGATCTTTTCTTCACGCAAATAGGCATAAACCGACGGCGTAAAACCGCTGGTCGAGATAAAAACGCCATCGGTAAAGTTTTTTGCATTCGGCTGGGCGAGAAAATCTAAAAACTTTTCGACTTGTCCGAGATGCACCTTCGCGCGCTGATTGCGAATCTGAACCGCGCACTTTGCGCCCGGTTTGAGAATCTCGATGTCGTATTCCTTGATCTCGCGCGGCGTTACCTGCGCCGCCCAACCTTCGCGTCTCAACAAAAATAGCGCCATCCTCTCTGTTTCGGTGGCTCTTTCCAACACAACTTCTCTTTTGCGGTCTGAATCGGTGAGAACATCCAATAATTCAGCCCAACGCATTCTATCTTGGGGCATTTTTAAATCGTTAATTGTAAATCGTTAATCGTTAATCGTATTTTTCCATTGACGGTTGGCAATTGACGATTTACGAAATTTCGCCGAAGGCTTCCAGAACTTCTCCGGCGTGTTCGTCAACCTTTACTTTTTTAAAGATCTTCGCAATTTGACCATTTTCGTCGATCAAAAACGTCGTCCGGTTGATTCCCATATATTTCTTGCCGTAATTATTTTTCTCGCCCCAAACGCCGTAGTCGTTGACGAGCGTTTTGTCGGTGTCGGCAAGCAAATCGAACGGCAAGCCGTATTTTGAAATAAACTTTTGGTGGGATTTTTCGTCGTCTGTCGAGACGCCGAGAACTTTGATTCCTTTTTCCTCGAAAACATCGAACGAATCGCGCAAACTGCACGCTTCTTTCGTACAGCCCGGCGTATCGTCCTTCGGGTAAAAATATAAAACAACCCGTTTTCCTTTGAAATCGGTCAGTTTGACCTCTTCGCCGTTCTGGTTTTTCGTCGTAAAATCCGGTGCGCTGTCGCCTTCTTTCAGCATAATTCTCCAAATTTGTGTAAAATCTAACGATCGGTATCTTAAGCCGTCGCGAACATATTCATATTCCGTCAATTTGGATTGACGCCAATCTGTTCGCTTCCGCTCACTAAACTGATGATCTTCATAAATTGTAACAAATGAAAACGCTTTCGGAAAAACAGGCTTTGATAAAGTTGCGCGCATTGAAAAACGATTTTCGCACGCTTATCAAACAAACCTACGAGCACCGCGCCAAAGATTGCGGAACGTGTGAAACAAAAGGCGCGTGCTGTTTGGACGCGCATTTCGTCAATGTTCATATTACACAACTCGAAGCCGGTTTAATTCGCCGGGAACTCGAAAAACTGTCGCCCGCAAAGCAAAGCGAAATTGACGCGCGCATCGCTGAAGCCATCGAAAAATATGAACTGAAACCCGACGGCGACACCTTTGCCAAAACTTTTGCCTGCCCGCTTTTTGAAAAAGGCGCCGGTTGTCTGGTTCACGCGGTTAAACCCGTTCCGTGTATCCAACACGCCTGTTACGAGCGCCGCGAAGATTTGCCGCCGGACGAACTGCAAACCGCTACGGAACAGAAAATCGAACGCTTAAACGAACAAACCTACAAAAAACATCCGCGCTGGCTGCCGCTTCCCATTTGGCTGCAAAGTCAGAACCGCGAGCGGTAGCAACCGGATAAATATTTCCTTTAAACAATTAAATCGCCATCTCACGACTTTTTCTGAGTTTACCGCCGAGAATCGTCAGCGGAATTAATGGCAGCAAAATTAAAATGTGATACCAAACCGGCACGTTATTCAATATCATCGAATGAATAAAACACCCGAAAGCGAGCAGAAAAACTCCCAGTAAAAGCGGCGATTTGAAATTTTCCTTCGCGATCAAAGCCGCGATCAAACCGGTCACAAGCGAAAAAATCGCGCTTCGAATGACGGCAATAATCATCACCGCCGTGTCTGCCGTAAAAGGCGTTTTGTTCGTCACCGCCAAACCAAAGTCGGTTTGATGCCTGCCGTACCAATCCGGCGACAAGGCGATCCAAATCTGATCGCTGCCGAGGAGCAAAAACGTCCAGACGATAAATCCGACAATCGCTCCCAAAATTATCCGCACCATAAATTTCTCCTAAAATTTCTTCAATTTACCACCCAAAATCGTCATCGGAATCAGCAACAGCAAAAACGGAATGTGATACCAGAGCGGCACGTAATTCCAGTAGATTGATTGGATAAAAACGCCGAACAGCAATAACAAAATCCCAAGCCCGAGCGTTGATTTCGTATTTTCTTTGGCGATTAAAGCCGCAATCAAACCCGCGACGAGCGAAAAAATCACGCTTCGGATCAAAGACATTATCAAGATTGTCGAATCGACCGTGTAAGGTGTTTGATTGTCGATCGCGTTTTGAAAATCAACCAAACTTTTGCCATACCAACCGGGTGAAATCGCCGAGATAATCGCATCACTTCCAACCCACAACACCGACCAAACAATAAACCCGACAACAATTGCCAAAATTATCCGCACCATTGATCTTTCTCCTTTATTCGATATTTTGCCCCAAATTCAAGATGTAACCGTTGCAATCGCGAATACCGAATTCGCGCATTCCGTAATCGAAATCGTCGAGCGGATAAACGATTTCGACCTTACCTTTCAGCTTTTGCCAAAGCTCGTCAATATTTTCGACCGTTAAATAAATCGAGCCCGTCAACGTCGGTTTTTCAAAATTCGTCTCCGCGTTCGGAGTGTTAAAAGCAATTTCCGCCGCGCCGCTGCACAAACTCGCCCAGCACGGATTTTCTTCGGGATATCTGCCGCGACATTCAAAACCCAAAAACTCTGTGTAAAATTCGATGGTTTGCGCGAGATTTTCCGTCACGAGCATCGGAAATAAATGTGTAATTTTCATAATTTTAAACACAAAAAGGACAAAAGAGTTTTCCCGAACTTCCCTTGTCCTTTATTGTTTCGCCTTTTGCCTACAGCAAAACTCGTCTACGCCGCTTTTTTCTTCGAAGTTGTTTTGTCGTCCGACGCTTTTGTTTTTTCGATCCGCGCCGTGATTCTCCGGTCGAGATCGGCGATCTGCTCCGCCGTCAGATGAAAAATGTTCGGTTGATTATGATAGATTTTCGCGCCCGTCACAATATCGGCTTGCTTGAAACCGTTCGCTTCGGCTTTTTTGATCAATTCTTCGATCGTTAGCGTCGAAGGCGCGATCGAGATCGGCGTTTTGTCCTCGATAAATTCGGGAACATCTGATTTCGCGGGCTTTTCGAACGCGAGTTCGAGCGCCTGTTCGCCTTTCATATAATCGAGAAAATCCTTGAAACCGATGTTTCCGGTCATCTCGAACCCGACCTCGAACGCCGGACTGTTTGATTTGACGACCTGAAAAACGCGCGTAATCTCGCCGTCGCGTTCCTGTAAACTGACTTCGAGCATCACGTCGACGAAATATTCAAGTCCCGATGCCGTCATCGGCAGAACGCGTCCGATCTCGTTATCTTCTTTGGCTTCCTTGCCTTTTGCCGGAATCTGGTCGGCGATGACGACGCATTTGCCCGATTCGATACAGAGTTTCCGCAAAACCGACTGCAGGATCATCTGGTCTGCCGCGAGTTCTTCGGCTGAAGGCTGGGCGAGCGGATCACCCGTTTTTTCGCGCACTGCTTCGATCATTTCCGAATGTTTCGCGCCGAAATATGCCGCCCACGAATCAAGCGCGAAACAGCCGTAATTTTGCTCCGTTCCCTCGCCGTTGATCGCCCATTCGATAAATTCCGGCAGCTCGTCCGTTTGCTCGATCTCTAACGCGTCAAATTCGACGCCGACGCCGCGCAAGAGCCGCGCTTTGCGCTCGGTATCGAAAATACAGAGTTTGCCGAGTCCGGCTTCCGACATCGAACGAATAAAATGACTTTTGCCGACACCGGCACCGCCGCGAATCGCGATCACCAGTCGCTGCTGGCGCGGCACGCGGCTCAATGGATTGATCTTTGGTTTATTTACAGATTTCATAAAAACTTTCTCCTTCTCGCTTAAATCCTAATGTTTTTGTTTATTTTGTTTAGTCTAAATGCCTACCGTCAAAGGCATTTTGTTTCAAAGATGAAACAAATCTAACACAAGTTGCACGATGTTTCAAGTGTGAAACAAGAAATTTTATAAAAAATCTTTGAAATTTTTAAGTTTCGGCGTATATTTAAGAAAATTTTTCGAGGTTTGCGCTCATGAAACAAATAATTTTCACGACGATTTTGTTTTTGGTTTTTAGTTTTTCGGATTTTGCCCAAAGCGAAACTTCGTCGTGCCCGAAAATCGATGTCAGCGGCGGCGGCTTTGTAAAATCGGGCGAACCGATGTCTTTTACGGTCAATATAAGCGAAGATGCGAAACCCGTTAATCTCGAATATATATGGACAGTTTCCAAAGGGAAAATAGTCAATGGTCAGGGAAGCCAAACCATTACGGTTGATACGGCAGGTTTGCAGGATACAGGAATAACAGCAACCGTCGAAATCAAAGGTTTGCCCCAAAATTGTCCGAACGCTTTTTCCGAATACAGCTTTGGCGATCCTGCTCCGTCGCCTTTGTTGATCGATGCGTTTGGAAAACTTCCAGATGGTCAAGTAAGAGCGATGATCACAAACTTGTATCTGAAACTCGGTAACGAGCCGAATTCACAAGGTTATATAAGCAATTACGGAACAGATAAAGAAATCGCGGTGAGTGAACGACAAATTCAAAAAGCAATCGACGTTCTTAAATTTGATGCAAGCCGCGTGACGATCGTCAGAGGCGGCGCAAATCCGAACGGCGGAGTTTGGACAAAAATCTATAACGTTCCGCTGGGCGCTGATAATCCGCAGCCATAATAACAATGAAACAAATAATTCTTGTCACAACTTTAGCTTTCCTTTTGAGCATTTCGGCTTTTGCTCAAACCGAAACTTCGTCGTGTCCGGAAATCAGTGTCAGCGGCGGCGGCGTTGTCATGCCGGGCGAACCGATGACATTTTCGGCGCAGGTCGGCGACGAAGCCAAAAATCTCCGTCTCGAATATTTTTGGACGGTTTCAGGCGGAACGATTATCGAAGGATTGGGAAGCACGACCATTAAAGTCGCGACCAAACCCAAAGAGGATATAGATATAACGGCAACGGTTAAAATCAAAGGATTGCCTGTTAATTGTCCGAATACGGTTTCAGAAACCGGTTCAATGATTATTTGTCGTGTGTCGCGATTGGTTGATGAATTTAGCAAAATTCCGAACGGCGAATTGAAAGCGAGAATCGATGCGTTATATTTACAAATCGGCAACGAACCAACTTCACAAGGCTATCTCATCAATTACGGAACCGACCGAGAGATCGTGGCGCGCGAAAACCTGCTTCGGAAAGCAATTCTCTTACGAAAATACGACATAAAGCGTGTCACGATCGTCAATGGCGGCGCAAATCCGAACGGCGCGGGCGTTTGGACAAAAATCTGGATCGTTCCGCCGGGCGCGGAAGCTCCGCAACCGTAAAGATTACGAAACAATTAACGGTAAA
>CADEFG010000296.1 GCA_902826505.1 uncultured Acidobacteriota bacterium | reverse complement strand
TTCTCGACGAATCGATCGGCGGCACGGATGATTCAAAACCTTATGTTTATCTTTCGGACGGCGGGCATTTTGATAATCTCGGGCTTTATGAAATGGTTTTGCGGCGGTGTCGTCTGATCGTCGTTAGTGATGCGGGTTGCGATGCGGATTTCGGTTTTTCCGATTTCGGCACGTCGATCCACAAGATTCGGGTCGATATGGGCATTCCGATCGAGTTTGAAAAAGATCAACACCCGATGAAAACGCGCAATTGCGGGATCGGAAAAATCAAATATTCGTGCGTCGACGGCGCCGATGCCGTGGACGGAATTTTAATCTACATCAAACCGACGCTCGACGGCGACGAACCGATCGATCTGAAAAATTATAAACGTGAAAACCCCGATTTCCCGCACGAATCGACGGCTGACCAGATGTATTCGGAAACGCAGTTCGAATCGTATCGGTCGCTCGGTTTTCATCAGATCGATTCGATCTGCTGTCGGCAGGACGAATGCCGCTGCCGGAATCTTTCGCATTTTGAAAGAAATGCCGGACGTTATTTGGGAACGTTTTTGAACAAGGAAAGAGTAAAAAAAAGGCGGGTTTTATGATTTTGAACCGGAGGGTCAGCGTTTGCGCTGTTTCGGGTCGAGATATTCGCGCAGCCCGTCGCCGATAAAATTAAAAGCCAGAACGGTCAGCGCAATGGCAACGCCGGGAACGAATAAAACGTGCGGCGCGATTCGCATCACTGTATCAAATCCGGTTTGCTGCGCCTCGAAGATCATCGTTCCCCACGAAGGTTCGGGCGGCGGAATCCCGAGCCCGAGAAACGAAAGTGATGCTTCGGACAAAACCGCGCCCGCCATTCCCAAACTCGCTTGAACGATCAAAGGCTGGACGGCGTTCGGCAAAATATGCGTGAAAAGTATCCGCATATTGCTCGCGCCGAGCGCGCGCGCTGCTTGGACAAAATCGTATTCGCGCACCTTTAAAACCTGTCCGCGCATGACGCGGGCATAGCCGACCCAACCGATGATGCAAAGCGCGAGAATCAATTTTCCCAAACCGACGCCGAGAAATGCGACCATCGCAATTGCCAGCAGCAAACCGGGAAACGCGAGAAACACATTAAAAAGATAACCCGAGAGAATTTTATCGACCCAGCCGCCGTAAAATCCGGCAATCGCCCCGATAAACATCCCGATTAACGCCGAAACCAGCGTCACCGAAATACCGACCTGGAGCGAAATTCGCGCACCATAAATTATCCGTGAAAAAACATCGCGTCCCAAAGAATCGGTTCCGAGCCAGTGCTGAGCCGAAGGTGCGGCGAACCGCACCATCGTTTGCGGGATTTCAAGCGGGTCGTGCGTGGCGATAAACGGCGCAAAGACCGCCGCGACGATCAAGACGAGGGCGATGGCTAATCCGATGTAAGTTAAACGATTCACGATATTCTAATCCGCGGATCAAGCCGCCGGTAAACCAGATCGGTCAAGGAATTTGCCAAAATATAGGTGACGCTGATGACCAGCACGCAGCCCTGCACGAGCCGGTAATCGCGCGTTCCGATTCCGTCCTTGAGCAGGAGAAGTCCCAAACCCTGCCAGCTGAAGATCGTTTCGGTGATGATCGCGCCGGCGAGCAGCACGCCGAGCTGCAAACCCAAAACCGTGACGACCGGAATCAGACCGTTTTTCAAAACGTGTTTATAGACGACTTTGCGCTCGCTCAACCCTTTGGCGCGGGCGGTGCGGACATAATCTTCGCCGAGTTCTTCGATCACCGAACTGCGCACCATTCGCGTCAGAATCGCCGAAAGCGCCGCGCCCAAAGTAATTGCCGGTAAAACAATATCTTCCGGATACTGGTTGCCGGTCGCGGAAAAAACCTCAAATTTGACGGCGAAAATATAAACCAGAACTGGTCCGATGACGAAACCCGGCAGCGAAATGCCCAAAAGCGCGAAAAACGACGAAAAATTATCGATCAGCGATCCTTTGTTCGTGCCCGCCAGCACGCCGAGCGGGATAGCGATCAAAATCGCGATGAACATCGCCGCCACCGCCACTTCGATCGTGTTCGAATACCGTTCTAAAATCATCTCCAAAACGGGTCGGTCGGTTTTGAATGAACGACCCAGATCGCCCGTCAAAACGCCTTTCCAATAATTCAGATAACGATTATCCGCGCCGTGCCATTTGAATTCGCGTAGTTTTATTTCAATTGCAATATTTTCAAAAAAATTGGCGAGGAAATTTTGTTGCTGCCGCCGCATTTTTTCACCGTCTGTGCGTGAAAATTCTTCAAAACCCTGGTTAAGTTCCTCGTTGCGGCTGTAAGAAAAGAAAAATCCCGGTTTGTCGAGTCCGTGTCTGGCGCGAAAATTGTTGATCTGTTCGGGCGTCGCGTTGTCGCCCAAAACGGCGATCGCCGGATCGCCCGGAACGAGTTCGATCAGCAATGTGACGAGCGAAACGACCGTCCAAACGACAAGCAACAGCAAACCGACTTGGCGCAAAAAATTCAGAATTTTATATTTCATCGAAAACCAGCGGGAAAGCCAAGAGCTAAAACATCTATTCGTCTAACTTTAGCAAAAAACGGCAAAATCGGGAATTGCCAAAGCTAAATTTTTGTGCCCATATGGAGTGCGGCGATGCCGCCGGTCAGATTTTTGTATTCAACGGCGGAAAAACCGGTTGCTTCCATCATTTTCGCCAAACCTTTCTGATCGGGAAAACGTGAAACCGAATCGGGAAGATATTCATACGCGCCGCGTGACCCGCTGACCGCGCCGCCGATACGCGGCAGGAGTTGGGTAAAATAAAGATTGAAAATCTGTTTGAAACCCGGGACGACGGGCGTTGAAAACTCCAGGATGGCGAGCCGCCCGCCTTTCTTCAGGATCCGGTGAAGCTCGATCAAACCGTCCTGCCAATTTGAAAAATTCCGCAAACCGAAGGCGATCGTCACCGCGTCAAAGGTTTCCCCGGCAAAAGATAAATTCATTCCGTCGGCTTCAACGTACGGAATCAGGGTATTATTTTTATCGTTTTTCGCGAAGGCGATTTCCAGCATCGGACGGCAAAAATCCGTTCCGACGACCTTTGCTTTTCCAGAGGTTTGCAGCTCGACCGATAAATCGCCGGTTCCGCAGGCGACGTCCAAAACCAAAGCATTTTCGCGATCTAAAATGTCTTTTAGTTTGCGCGCGACCAATCGGCGCCAACGTTTATCGGTGTTGACGGATAGAAAATGATTGAGAAAATCGTATTTTTTGGCGATTCCCGAAAACATTTCACGCACCGCGCGGGCGTGTTCGAGTTCGCGGACGGTTCTTTCATTCGACATAAAATCTATTGATTGGACGTGGCGGAATTATCGCCGGATTTTTCGCTTGAAACAACCAGAACCGCGGCAACGGCTTCTTTTTGGAGCTTTTCAAGAACCCTTTGGACATCAACCAGCGCGACGCTTTGATATTTTTGCCAATCGTCTTTAACTGAAACCAACTTGTAGGTTTCCGCATCGAGCCAGTAATCCGGCGGCTTGACTTCGGTTGATTTTGAATTCAATGAATTCTTGGCTTTTTCAAACTCGGCGGCTTTGACCGGTTCTTTCAAAAAATTATTTTGATAACTATTTGTACCTTCGGGGAGCGCGATTTGGTTGCCGATTTTTTTTATCGTTCCGAGATTCCATTGCGAAAGTCGAAAAACGATTAAACCGGGCAAAATATTGGGGTTTTGAACGACGAAGGAATTTTTGCCCTCGCGCATTTGAATCCTTTCCTGCAAAATATCTTCGAGAATCTTTGAAGCAAAAAAATCTTTATCGTTTCGCGCCAAACCTCGCATGGCAAATCGAAGCTCGCTGGTTTTTTCGCTCGGGCTGTCCAAGATTTGCAAATCCGCGCTTGGTGGTTCGGGTTGGGCGAAGGTCGGCGGAACCTTTTTATCAGATTTGAGCCAGCCGCCGAAAAGTCTTTTGCAGGCGCGAAACGCAAAATCGGGATTGACGTTTCCGCTGATCGTGATGGTTGCGTTATCCGAGGTCAAAAACTTTTGATTAGCCAGCAACAAATCGGCAAAATCAATTGTTTGAAGGCTTTCCGAACTTCCGAGCTGCGGTCTGCCATAAGGGAAATTGCCTAAAAGTCTTTTGGCAACCGCCTGGTCGGCGACGTATGAAGGATTTTTTTCGAGTTCTTTGACTTTGGCAATTAAGTTGGCGCGAACTTTTTCGGTCGTTTCCTTGTTGATCTGCGGATTGGTCACGGCGTTCGCGAGTGTTTCGAGAATCGTCAGAAATTTGTCCGAATTTCCGGATGCATTGATCTGGACAAAGTCGTAATTGGTGATGATTTCGAGCTTTCCGCCAAGATCGTCGGCAAAAAATTCTTTAAATGTTTCGTTCGGAAACAAAATATCGGACAATAATTGCATGACGCCCTCTTTGCCTTGCGGATCAAAAGCCGAACCGCTGTGAACGCGCAATTTGACCGTCACCTTGTCGGCTTTCGCGTCACTCCAGACCAGCAGTTTTGTACCATTTAGCAATTTACTTTCGCGCGGCGCAGGGAAAATTGGTGTTTGGGCAGACGAATAAATTGTCGTGGAGATCAAAAGCAATAAAAAAAACGCCGGGTTTTTGAAATATTTATTAAATTTCATTGTGTTTATAATAACGTATAGATGACCTAACTTACATTAGTTGCCGAAAATGTCTTTCCGAGTTGTCAAAGGGTCAAAATATTATCGGTGGATTTTGTCAATCCAAAAAGAAAATTTTAGTGGTGCATGGGCATCGCGTCAAACGAATAGTGCATCTATGTTTTTGAATTCCGAAACTTGTTAAAAACTAAAATATACCCTAAAAACTTAACATTTCCGAAATTCGCGTTATAATTAAAGTTGGTTGTTAGTTTTTTAATTCATCAGACAAAGAGTTAGAGAGGCTTTAAAGATGGGAAAGATAGTAAAATATTGTGCCGCTTGTGAGGAAGGATTTGCCGAGAAATTCGGATTTTGCCCGAATTGCGGAGCGCAATTAACGGCTTTTGAATTGAATCCGGTTGAAAATCAAAAAAAAGCAGAACCGAAACCAGAACCGATCGAAGCGGTCGAAGCGGCTCCGCCGACCGTCAACGAAACTCCTGCCGTCATTGAAGCGCCCGCGATTATTGAAGCCCCGCTGGTCGAAAATGCTTCGCCGGTTGCCGAAACCCGAGCTTTTTCGGCGGTCGAACCAACGATCGAGCCGGCTGAAACAAAAGAGTTTTTCGAATTCGGCAATGAAGTTTTTGAAGAACCCGTCGAAGAAACAAAATCCTTTGAACCGGCGGAAACATCGTCGAACGCTAATGTTAACGATGATCTTTACGAGGCAACTTATGCCCGACCCGCTGATCAATCGCCAAAAGTTTCCGCGCCGCATTACACTCCCAACTATGATTATCAACCGACAATCGTTTACGAGAAAAACGTTAAACAGCGCAATACGCTGCTGCTCGGTGTGCTTATTTTAGGTTGTACCTTTATGGTTGGCGGTTATGTTTATTCGATGTTCAATAAATTTCTCGACCTAGCCGCGATCGATTCGCCCGATCTGCTCGCTTACGTCGGCGAGGTTGATCCGACGCAAATGGATCTGGAAGAACAGCCGGAGAAAAAAGAAGATAAAGGCGGCGGCGGCGGCGGCGGCGGTAAAGACGAAGAAAATCCAACTTCAAAAGGGCGCGAAGCCGCACAGGTAGATAATCCGATGTTTGCGCCGTCCTATAAGTATGACAAAGTCACCAATCCTGATATTGCGATTCAAGCCGCAACGAAAAACAAGAACGAAAGAGACGCGGAAAAAACTGATGAATATTACGGTTTAAAAAACGGCGGCAATGTTCTTTCTGACGGCGATGGAACCGGTGGCGGACAAGGCAGCGGGAAAGGTCGCGGTCAAGGCGGCGGCGAAGGCGGCGGGATCGGAAACGGGATCGGTGACGGACGCGGCGACGGACGCGGCGACGGTGAAGGTGACGGCGAAGGCGGCGGTATAAATACGCCGACCGTCAAAGTTAAACCGCCGACTCCGGTCGGTCCGACCGAAGGCGTAAAAATTCTTTCAAAACCGAAAGCGCTTTATACCGACGCGGCGCGGCAAAATCAAGTTCAGGGCAAAGTTACTTTGCGCGTGACTTTTTCGGCAAACGGCTCGATCGGCGGAATTTCGGTGATCAGCGGCTTAGGCAACGGTTTGACCGAACAGGCGATCGCGGCTGCCCGGGGCATCAAATTTGAACCTGCCAAACGCGGCGGGGTGCCCTATTCGGTCACCAAACCGGTCGAATATTCATTCACGATCTATTAAAATCTAACAAGTTGACTCCTCTGTTTTCGTGAGCCGAAACCGATCGGCTCACTTTTTTTTGCAAAGTTTTGGTTTGATACACTTCTAAAGCAATTTTCAATTGGATGTGTCCGAAGGCAGAACCCGCGCATCAGCAATGGCGCCTGACGTCGCAAGAGTTTGCTGACTCGCGGGCTCCTGCTCAAAAGGTCGAACGCAATTGAAAACTGATAAAAATTTCGAAAGATCA
>CADEFG010000295.1 GCA_902826505.1 uncultured Acidobacteriota bacterium | reverse complement strand
ATTTTCGCCTGGAATCACGAAAATGACAGCCGCATTTGGGTCGCTTCAAATTTGCTGGATTTTGTAAAACGGTCCTTAAAGAATCAGATAAATATTAATTAACCATTGGTGCTAGTGAAATCATAAGCTGAATTCAGCTAACGAAAGATGCGAAACTCCAGATTCATCGAAGTTCAAGCCGTTCCACTGTTGGAGCAGATTGAACAAAGCGACCGTCAACGCGAGCCGCATCTCGAAATACGCCCAAACTCTTTGGCGCAAATGTTTCAATTTACAAACCTGCGAGAGAAGCGAAAAAACGGTTTCGATCAACATTCGATCGTTCCATTCGCCGCGCCGACAGATTTTCAGGTTTTCCGGTTGATCTTTCGCGCGTCGAAAGCCGGTGTCTGCCAAAACGATCATTTTATCGGCGACCGCTTCAACCAGCGGCAGAAAGGCTTGATCGGAAACATTCGCCGTTTTTACATCCCAATCGGTGACGAGTCCGAACTTGTTGGTCAGCAGACAAAACTTGCCGCCGACAATCCATTTCCAGGACGCAAAGCCTTTCTTGCCGATGCGTTTTCGATGGGGTTGATGAACTTCGCGGATCGGATGACAGAGTTCTATGCCGTAAGAATCAATGACCCCGAAAATGGTCGGCTCAGCAAGAAACCTTTTGGTCAATCTTTGATGCGTTTTCAGTCGGCGAAAGAATCGGCTTCGTTCCGGCAGAGCGGGAAACAAAGTATTCCAGTTTTGTCTGAGCCAGCGATAAAACTGGTGTTGCGAGCTACCTTTGAGAGCAAACAGCAAACCCAAAGTGATCAGTTCACTCAGGGAAAGTTTGGCTTGAATATGTTCTTGTGTCTTTGGCAGCATATCATCTACACGGCAAAAAAGTTCTATGATAAAGTGTTCTTGAGTCACGGTTGCAAGTTCCTTTGTGTTGTGTTTGGTCACCTTCACAATAGAAACTTTTCCGTGACTTTTTCAACTAGCACCAATGGTTAATTAGTATTTGACGATTTACGATTCACGATTCACGATTTGCGATTTTGCGGTTTGCGATTGCTTTTTGCAGTGGCAAACCGCAAAATCTTTTTTAAATGGGAATGCAGGCGCAAATCTTCTGGCTCGTAATTTTATCAATGGTCATTGCTTCGATCGCGTGGACGGTCACGCAGGAAGAAATTTTCCGCGAAT
Source organism: uncultured Acidobacteriota bacterium (assembly GCA_902826505.1). Classification (GTDB taxonomy): domain Bacteria; phylum Acidobacteriota; class Blastocatellia; order Pyrinomonadales; family Pyrinomonadaceae; genus JAFDVJ01. Next base: position 5,394 of record CADEFG010000295.1, on the reverse strand, counting down.
GGCGCGATCTGTGTGTCGATAAAAGCCAGAAATGCAAAACCCTTTTCCAACGAAAATTCTTTTATGTCTTTACCTGCGAATATTGTTTCAGTCATTGGGTAACGATCTTGATTTTGATTCTGACGCAATTTCGTCTTTTGATCGACGATTGGCGCGGGTATATTCTGGCTTTTTTTCTGTTGCCGTGGCTGGCTAATTTTTGGATGAGCGTTTATCGCCGTCTGCGCGTCGGCATCAAACACGAAAATGCGCTCGCCGAGGAGGTTAAAGAACGATTGGAAGAATGATTTTAATAATTGATTTTAAATTGAATTTTTAATTTATTCAGCGTTTCCTGTGCTTTTTGTTTATTCAGTTCGTCCGGTTCAAGTCTTATATAATTTTCAAAGGCTTCGATTGCTTCGTAAATTTTTGTTTCGTCAGTTAACACCAACAATTTATACGACTCCATCAATTCTTTAACGGAAACAAACCGAGTTTTCTCAAAAGTAACTTTAGTTGCTTGGTCGGTCGGAACGGCGGTTTCATCGAGGATTTTTTGTGATTCTTTAAGTGCCAAAACGGCATCAAGAAAATATTGGTTGGCAATAATTGCCGGATTTTGTCCTTTTTCGAGGGCGTTGTTGTATTTTTCAGTTCCTAAAATTCGCAGTGAAATTGCTTTATTATTCAGTAAAACGGGCGCGGTTCCCGCAAAATCAGGGTCAAGTTTGTAGCCTTCATCGAATTTTTCGATTGCCAGTTGATAATCCTTTCTATTAAAGGCGGCGGCGCCGTCTAATAGACATTGGCTGATTTTCTCATTATTTTCCGCGATCTTTTTATTTTTTTCCTCAATTTCGGCAATTTTTTTTTGATATTCTTTTTGAGCATTATCCGAAGTTTCCCTTGTTTCGGGCGGCTGATTTTGCTGCGCGTTTACGGTGAAAAGCCCAAAACTAAAATTAAAAAACAAAATCACGATTATTTTTTTCATTCAATTAATATTTTCTTCCTAAATTTTAAAGATAAGATAAATCAACTCAAAATTAAGTTGCCTAAACCGTCGGTCATTGATCACGCATTTTTTATACCATCAAAAATTGTTTGTTGAAATCATTACTTTTTGATAAACTTTCAGTTTGCTTTTATGAGTAAGAAAATTGTCGAAAGCTATAAAAAGAAACTCGCCGGCGAAGAAGGTTACGTCGTCAAACACGGCGCACGGCTTCGCATTGCCTTGTGTTATCCGAATACGCACGCGATCGGAATGGCAAATCTCGGGCTTCACACGATGTACGAGCTTTTTAATAAAATTCCCGAAGTCACCTGTGAAAGAGTTTTTCTGCCCGACGATTTCGAGTTAAAAGAATACGAAAAATCGCGCACGCCGCTGCTTTCGCTCGAAACGCAGTCGCCCGTTAAAAATTTTGATGTCGTCGCCTTTTCGATCTCGTTTGAAACGGATTATTTGAACATGGCGAAAATGCTCCAAATGTCGCAAATTCCGGTTTGGGCAAACGAACGAAATCATTTTCATCCGCTCGTCGTGATGGGCGGCGCGGCTTCTTTCTTAAATCCCGAACCGATCGCTGATTTTACCGATGTAATCGCGGTCGGCGAAGGCGAAATTCTCGCCTTTCAACTCGTTGACTCGATTTTCGAACACGAAAACAAAGAAGATATTTTATTGAACCTCGCGCGCATCGGGCGCGGATTTTATATTCCGTCGCTTTATGATGTCCTGTACAACGACGATGGCACGATCTTTGATTATCTGCCGAATGAAAAAGGCGTTCCCAAACGCGTCGGACGCGCACTCGCGGCAGTCAATCCAAAAGAAGGAACGCTGCGCCGGGCAATCAAACGCGGCGAGAAAGAATTAGCCGATTTTCTCGTCAACCAGGACATTTTTTGCCCATCGACCTCGGTTTGGTCGCCGGGTGCGGAAATGGGCGATCGGCTGCTGGTCGAGATTTCACGCGGCTGTTCGCAAGGCTGCCGGTTTTGCTGGGCGGGCTACAATTATTACCCGCCGCGCGTCGTTCCGGCAAAGGATATTTTGGCAAAAGCCGCGGAATGGCGCGGGAAAACCGATAAGATCGGTTTGGTTTCGACCGCCGTCTGCGATCATCCCGAAATCTCGACGATTTTAAGCGAACTCCGGAAAATGGATTACCGCATTACGGTTTCTTCACTTCGATTAGACCAGATTTCCGACGAATTGCTCGACGCATTGGTCGAATCAAAAGACCAGCAAATCGCCGTCGCGCCCGAAACGGGTTCGGACCGTTTGCGCCGCGTCATCAATAAAAACTTAACAAACGACGAAATCGTTGATATCTGCGGCTCGGTTTTCGACCGCGGAATGCTGACCGTTAAACTTTATATGATGGTCGGACTGCCGACCGAAACGCAGGAAGACCTTGACGAAATGTTCGTGCTCGTCGAACGGATCAAAGACCGAATGCTCGATGCCGGCAAGAAATTTGGGCGCGCCGGAAAAATTATTCCGTCGCTCAACGGTTTTGTGCCGAAACCGAATACGCCGCTGCAATGGGACGGAATTTGCGATGAAAAAGAATTAAAACAAAAAATAAAATACGTCTGCAAAGGTCTTTCACGAATTCCGAACACGGAAGTTCGTTTTATGTCGGCGCGGATTGCGCATGAACAAGCCCTTTTTTCTTCGGGCGACCGCACGGTTTCAAAAGTGATCGAAGCGGCAGCACGCGGCGGCGGAAATATTCGCGAAACCTTGCGGCAATTAAACTTTGATGATTCATTTCATATCTCGCGCGATCGTGCTTACGACGAATTTCTCCCGTGGTCGATCGTTGATTCGGGACTTTCATTCGAGTTTTTGAAGGAAGAACACGAAAAATCGCAAGCCGCGCTTTCTTCAAAACCGTGTCCGGCGGTTGAAAAATGCACGACCTGCGGTGTTTGCCCGACAACCTGGCTGGCTGACGCGCCGACAAATCTAGTTCAAATTCAGCCCGCCAAAATCAAGCAGATCTTAAGTTTGACTGCTTAGTTTGAACTTCCGCGCCGATCATTTTAACCCCACCAGAAAATCGCGGTACCAAACAAATGGCGTGCTTCGAAAAACAGCTTTCGCAAACCATCACTTATTTGAGAAACCGAAACCGGTTGCGATTGATAAGCGTGGGCAGATTTCGTCAGCGCGATTTGAATGTAGGTGCCGTTGTTTCGATTGATAATGACAACGTTTGCACACAAAAAAATCTGCAAAATTTCCCCAGCGTAAACCAGGGAAATTTCAGACTTTTCATCTCACTTTAAAATTTTATTATTGTTTGGTCAAAAAGCCCGTTGGCGTGGCGGTATGGTCAAAATGAAACTGATAATTGTAAATTCCAAACGGCAGGATCGGTACTTCCTTCGTGTAAACAACATGGGCTGTAATTAAATTATTACTTTGTTTTACTTCGACAAAGGCATCGAGCGGAATATTGTTGCTCTGCACCGAAATATGGATTTTTTGTTTGACCAATTCAACCGGCGACACTTTCCCCGGAACCGCCAAACCCTGGACAACTGCCGTTTGCATATCTTGTTTTAAACTTTCACCGTTGTAGGCAACCGGAATAAACTGGAAACCCGCGTTTCCGATCAAAACCAGAACGACCGCCACCACTAAAAATTTCACGCTTGTTCCGCCGTATTCGGATTTTCTTAAATTTACTTCTTTTTTCATTTGGACAACTTCCTCGAAAATAGATTTTTTTCAGAGTGTATTTATTTTTTTCTTAAAACTTTTCGGAGAACTTTTTGAATTGACGATACGGGAATATCGTTGTTTGAAAAAATTACCGGCTTGCCGATTTCCTTTAACAAAATCCATTGCAATGATTTACCGATATTTTTCTTGTCAAAAGAGAAGGCTTGGACAACTTTCTCAATTTCGATGTTTTTTGTGTCAGGCAATTTACCGACATCTTGCAAAACATCGTTCAACAATTTTAATTCATTTGTATCCAAAATTACAAGTATTTTTGAAAGCTCTGCGGCGAATAAAATTCCATAGCCGACCGCTTCGCCGTGTTTGAAATATTTATAATCCGTAGCTTTTTCGAGAGCGTGCGCAAGCGTATGTCCGAAGTTCAATATTTTGCGTGATTTAGCGTCGGTCCTCGCAGCCGCTTCGCGTTCGTCGTTCATCACGATCTCGGCTTTAAAGGCGACTTGGGCGGCAAGCAGATTTTCGAGTTCGGCAAAAAAATCATGGTCAGAAAAGAATTTTTTGAAATTTTTCGTCGGAAATTTTTTCAAAAAATCGGCGGTTTGATCAAAAAGCTGGCGATTTGAAATCGCACCGTGTTTGACGGCTTCGCAAAATCCGGCTGTCAGTTCACGTTTTGGCAGAGTTTTGAGCGTTTTGACATCGATCAAAACGCCGTTCGGTTGATGAAATGCGCCGATCAGATTTTTTCCGAAATCCGAATTGACGCCTGTTTTTCCGCCGACCGATGAATCGATCATCGCCAAAAGCGTCGTCGGAATCTGCAAAAAAGCAATTCCGCGCAAAAAAACCGCCGCCGCAAACCCGGCGAGGTCACCGACCACGCCGCCGCCGAGGGCGACAACCGCATCGGTTCGCGCCAATTTATTTTCACCGTTAAATTTCAGAAGCATTTCGAGCGAACGGAGATTTTTGTGTCTTTCGCCATCTTTCATCAAAAAAACAAAGACTTCAAAATCTGCGTTTTCAAGACTTTTCCGGACAATTTCGCCGTACAGCCGAAAGATCTTCGGATTTGAAACGATGACGATTCTGGCGTTTTTTTCGGAAAGACAAATTCGCGCCCAATTGCCGCTGTTTTCAAGCAAATCGTGTCCGAGTTTGATTTCGTACTGGTGGGAATTTTCGCCGAGTTTGACAGAAACGGTTTGATGTTCGTTCATTTGATAAGAATTTTGCGGGTTTTGCCGAAAAAATGCAAAAGAAAAGCCGTGAGTTTTAGAGATCTCTCACGGCTTAAATCTTTTATTTTTTTAGAGCAGGCGAAGCAACATGGAAGTGTACCGCACCTGCCAATGCGTGATAACTGTCCTCACCCCAGCTACCACTAGAGACGGAGGCTCCACCAACCGTCTCGATTGAAATTAATATAACTCTTTTCCCAGCCAAAACGCAAGGCAGCGAATCATTTTTTATGAATGCTCGGAAAAGACCAGATAATCCGAAAGTCTTTCGAGAATGATCGGCTCGAATCTTTCTTCGATCGCGTCGTTCATACTTTTCCCGGCTTCCAGCGGGGCGGCGTTTTCAAAGGCTTTTTCGCGGTCTTCTTCCGATTTCCACTGCGCATATGCATAAAAAAGACCATCGTTTCCGCGATGCAGACGTGACCCGAGCGAATCCCAATTCTCACGAAAATACGCGGTTAC
>CADEFG010000294.1 GCA_902826505.1 uncultured Acidobacteriota bacterium | reverse complement strand
TATGATAGCTTTCGGTTTCGGCAAATTAAACCTGCCAGGAGTTCAAGCTTTTGGCGATGGTTTCGATTTCATGGCGGTTTAATTGATAGAGCGGCTTGTTTTGAAAATTGTTTGAGATAAATGTCTCCGAGAAACGGTTCGGCAGAAATTTCCCCAAAAAATTATCGAGATTTTGTTTGCTGTCCCGGTTTTGCTCAAAAAGTTCAAGCGCATCGTGATTCGGCAGCAAATCGATCGAAACAGCTTTTGCTTTTTGCCAGTAATTCGAAATTTGCAGAATCGCCGGACCGGAAAGCCCGCGATGTGTGAACAGGATATTTTCACGAAATGATTGTTGATCCGAAGAAACGATCGAATCGATCGCGATTCCGGCAAGTTTACCGAAATTTCCGTTTTTTGAAAAAATGAGCGGAACAAGCGACGGTTTGGTTTCGACAATCTTTAAACCGAACTGTCTGGCGATTTTGTAACCGAAATCGGTCGCACCGATTTTCGGGAACGAAAGTCCGCCGGTTGCGACGACCAGATTTTTTCCGTAGAAAATCCCCTGATTGGTTTCGATCTCGAAGAAATCATTTTTACAAATAGCTTTGACGGTGCAATTCGTGCAGATTTCGACGTTTGCCTTTTCGCATTCCGCCAGCAGCATTTCGATGATTTTTCGTGAGCTTTCACGGCAAAAAAGCTGTCCGAGTTTTTTTTCGTAAAATTCGATGCGGTGTTTTTTAACGAGCTCGACAAAATCGTTTGGGGTGTAACGAGCCAGTGCGGATTTGCAAAAATGTGGATTTTTCGAGATGAAATTCTCGGGTTTGGCGTGAATATTTGTAAAGTTACAGCGTCCGCCGCCGGAGATCAATATTTTCCGCCCGATTTGCGCGTTATGTTCGATAACTAAAACTCGATTCCCGCGTTTTCCGGCTTCGATCGCGCAAAAAAGTCCTGCCGCACCCGCGCCGATGATGATTGCCTCGAATTTCATTGAGCCAAATATCGCTCGTTCAAAATTTTTAAGTGATGATGAATATGACCGACCATAATAAATCCGAGCGCACGCACGGAAACTTCCGCGTTGCTAGCCGTTCCTTTGCGAATTTGCATTTCGGCGTTCAGATTTTTGAAAAACAGAATATTGGCGCGGCGAAGTAGGGAAAGTTCTTCGACCAGATCGGTAAGTTTTATTGAATTGAAGTTGGCATTAGCAACGTAATCGTCCTGTTCAAATCCTTCGACCGGCGTTTGATCGGCGCGTGCGAATCGGAGCGCCCGATAAGCAAAAACTCTTTCGCCGTCAATCAGATGTCCGAGGAGTTCATTGATCGTCCACTTGTTTTCGGCGTAAGAAAAATTGCCTTTTTCTTCGGGAATCGAAGCGAAAACATGTTGTAATTCATCAAGCTGATTTTGCATTGCCGCAACTATGTGGTTTTCTATGACGAGCGAAATATATTTCTCGTAATATTCGGCGTATTCGGTTTGGTCGGGACGGTTCATAATTCAGGCATTTTAGCAAAAATCGGTTCTGATAGAAATATGGAAAAAGTTATTTCTGATTGCAAACGATTGTGTGTGCCTGCCGCAGATCGGTTTCGATTTTGAGCCGGTTTGTTTCGTTCTCTTCTCGCAAAAGACAGACAACGTTGGCTTTATGCTGCCTGATGCATTTATCTTTCTTATGTTTTTTGAGATCGCCGAGCAGCGATTCGGTTTGACCGATACAGACGAATTTATGATGTCCGCGTCCGAGTTTGTCGGTGATTCGTTTTGAAATAACATAAATTGCCGAACCGTCTTTTAACTCAGCATCAAGCGGAAAAACTTCAAAGTCATATTTTCCGCTTTTTCCGCGAACAACCGCCGAACCGATCGGCTTGATTTTTTTCTTGACAGGTTTTGAAACGATTGGCAGAGCTACTGATTCCGCCTTCTTTTCAGCCGCTTTGGCTATTTTGGCAGACCTCGGTTTTATTTGCCGAGCGGCGATTTTGACCTTTGGCTTATCCGTTTTAGTTAAAATTGGCTTCTCTTTCGACTTCAATTTTTCCACCGTGATTTTTGAAATGCTCTTTTCTTTCTTTGGTTGAACGGTTAGATTTACAGTCGTTGATTTTTTAGTTTTTGATGTTGGAGCAGAAACTTTCACAGAAAGTTTTGAAGAGGATTGTTTTGCAATTTCTTCCACGGCTGCGGTTTTCTTTTTCGGAGCCGAAATTTTTTCTTTTTTTAAAGCTTCAGCGGAAATGGATTTTTTTGCTTTCGGAATTGAAACAGAAATTTGGACGGGAGTTTCCGCTTTTAATTTGCGGGTAGTTTTTCTCACTATAGCGACGGGATTGTTTTCGAAAGTGACAGAATTTTCTTGTTTGGAAACCTTGGCAGAAACAGAATTGACACTTTTTGGTCCGGGCTTAACGGTTGATTTCGTTTTCTTTACTTCGCGTTGCATATAAAACATTGTATCGTAAGTGAAACACATTTTCAAACCGGAAATTGCTAACTTTTTCCGATGAACAAATATCTTTGTTCGGACATCGGCATCAGCTTCGCTTGAAATTTTACCCGATTTTTCTGTAATTCATCGCGCAAACCGTTTCCGCCGAAAAAGAGTAAATTGCAATCTTTTGACCATTTTAGAAGTTTTGGCAATTTGACGATGAATTTATCCAGCGCACGACACATAACATAAGAAAAATCAGTTCTGGAAATTTCTTCAAATTGTCTGTTTATAATATCTGTGCGATTTTCCAGATTGCACTTTGTCAAAACCTCCTGCAGAAAATCCGCTTTTTTTAACTTCGATTCGATTAAAACGCCCCGCAAATCTTCGCGCACGAGCAAACAGGGAATCGAAGGCAGACCGGCACCGGTTCCGACATCGGCAAACTTCGCAACCGGCGGGAGAAATTCCAATAAAGTCAGAGATTCGAGTATATGGCGCACGGCAAATTCTTCTTCCGAGCACGGTGCAACCAGATGAAGCAACGGATTATTTTTCTGCACGAGGCGGTAATAACCGGCGAGGCTTTCAATTTGAATTTTGTCCAGATCCAAACCGAAACCGGGTTGAAATTTTTGCAGTGCTTCGATAAATTTCTTAGTCATTTTCGCGTCTATCAAATTTTTATGGAAATATTTGCAAAAAAGTTTTTGACATTCGTTCTTTTGATTAAAATCAGAGTTGATTTTTTTTTTATTTAATGAATAATAACGGCAGTTACAATCTTAGTTTTCCCCAAAAACAGCAATATTGTAAATTTAATGGAGGTTCTATAATGAACGTATCGAAATCAATTATGCAAAATCTGAACCGCGCCGCTTTGGCTTTTGCGGTTTGTTTAATAACTTTAACATCAGCATTTGCTTTAACCAATGAAAACCATAATATCTCTTTAGAAAACAAGGTAGAAAATTCGTTCAAACCGAGTGCTGTGTTTAAGGATATTTGGATCGACTATGATGTCGCCGAAGGCGGACAAGACGGAATGCGGATTCATGTCAAATTTACCGCGTACGGAATGAAAAATTTGGATTCGTATTTGGCGATCTACATGATGGATTCCAACGGCGATAAATTAAGAGACAATAACCGAAAATTTAATAGTACCGACGGGGATGTTGCTGTTTACCGGAGTATGAGACCGGGATTTGAACCCACCAATTATGATGATTTGTCAGTTTTTATGCCGTATGACGAATTAGATCTGAGCGATGGAAACTGGGATTTGCGAATGGATGTTGACTTGATTTACAAAGGCGGCGGGTTGATTCAGCATCTGACCTTTAAGGACTTCAACTATAAACAAGGCGATGACACTAATAAGAAGGGAAATATCAGTGCGACCGTCAAAAGAGTTTGGGTTGATTATGGTGTTACCGAAGGCGGCAGAAAAGGAATGCGGATTCACGTTAATTTTGAAGTGACGGGATTGAAAGGTATTGATTCGATGATTACCGTCAAAGTGAAAAAAGAAAACGATGAATTTTTGACCAGCCGGAGCGCAGCATTCGCAAATGACGACGGGCAACTGGAGCTTTCCTTCACTATGAAGCCCGGCTATCCGACGACCGTCTATGAAGATGCCACGATGTTCTTGCCGTATAACGAAATTATTTTGCGGAGAGGCGTTTGGAATTTGAAATTCGACGTTGATCTAAACTATGAAAACGGTGAATTGATTGATCATCTTCATTTTGAAGAGTTCGAATTTACTCAACCGTAAAAGTTGAGTAAATTAAATAAAAAAGCGGGAGATTCAATATTGAATCTCCCGCTTTTTATTCGGCATAAATTTGGTGCGGACGAATGGAATCGAACCATCACGGGATTGCTCCCACAGGCTTCTGAGACCTGCGCGTCTACCAGTTCCGCCACGTCCGCGTGCGCCAGAAAGGCAAAAGTTAATATACACATTGGCGCGTGAAAGTTCAAACCGACTTTTGTTATGATAGAGCTGATGGTGGAAAAATTGGCATCGCGGCTGGCAAAAGTTTGGGCGGAAATTAGACGGGCGGCGGAAAAAGCGAACCGAAACGCTAATCAGATTAAGCTCGTCGCGGTCAGCAAAACGCACGGCGCGGAAACTATCAAAGCGGCGATTGAAGCGGGCGCGAAGGTTTTCGGAGAAAATAAAGTTCAGGAAGCCGAAGGCAAGATCAATCAGATCGGGCGCGAAAAAGCGGAATGGCATTTGATCGGGCATCTGCAATCAAACAAGGCGCGTAAAGCCGTCCGCCTTTTTGATGTCATTCATTCGCTCGATTCCGTCGAGCTTGCCGAAAGATTGGAACGAATTTGTGAAGAAGAAAATCGGCATAGTTTATCGGTTTTCGTTCAGATCGATCTGGCGAAAGAAGCGACGAAAAACGGCATCGAAGAAAAAGACTTGCCCGCGTTGGTCGAATTTTTGCGCGGTGCAAAGCATCTGAAATTTGGCGGTTTGATGATCGTGCCGCCATACTTTGACGATACGGAAAAGGTTCGCCCATATTTTCGGCGGCTTCGCGAGATTCGGGATGAAATTTTACCCGGCGGCGAGCTTTCGATGGGAATGAGCCATGATTTTGCGGTGGCAATCGAAGAAGGCGCAACCCTGATCAGAGTCGGCACGGCGATATTCGGCGAAAGAGATTATAGTTAAAACAAATGAATAAAGATTTTTATTTGAGTTTGAATGTGTATCCGATAATTTGGAATATCGGGATGATTGCACTGTTGATTTTTGTCGCGGTTTTGGTTTTGCGTCTTATTTTTAATTACACAGACCCGAATCCGTTTGGCAAGATCGGCAGATTTTCGTATCATTTGAAAAAACGCACCGACCGTTTTGTTTATCCGGCGGCACGATTTCTGGCGAATTTTCGGGTCGATACGCGGCTCGCGCCGATTTTGACGGCTTTGATCGGCGGCGTTTTGATCTATTTCGGACTGCAGATTATCGGCAATACATTATTCGTGATCGACGGTTTGACGACGGGCGTGATGCGCGGAAATCCGAAGTTTTTTATCGGTTTCGTGCTTTACGGTTTGCTCAGCGTGCTGGTTTTATTCATCTTTATCCGCTTTATTTCATCGTGGTTTGTTTTCCACCGCAATACTTTTCTCGGTTTCGTGATGCGCGTCACCGACCCGATCATGCTGCCGTTTCAAAAACTGATCCCGACGATTGGAATGTTCGATATTTCGGCGATGGTTGTATTGATACTGATCGGTTTGCTGCAAACTTTAGTGTTAAGGATTTTTGTTTATTCTTGATAAATTACAGCGAAAAATCGGGCGCGATAATTTTTGCGGTGCGTGTTGTGCCGCGTGCCTCGAAAAGCGAAATCGTCGGCGAACACGATGATGCTTTGAAGGTCAGAATCGCTGCACCACCGGTTGACGGCGCAGCAAATGCCGAATTGATAAAAGTTCTGGCAAAATTTTTTGATGTTTCAAAAGCGCAAGTCGAAATCATCGGCGGGCAAACTTCAAAAACAAAGCAAATTAAAATCGCCAATCTGAATGCTCAAAAATTCTTACAAGTCGCCGGTTTGAAATAGTTTTGCCGAGCGTGATATATTCAAACTTTTCAAATTAAATCAATAAACACAAGGTAAATTTTCAAATGTCAGGACATTCCAAGTGGCACACAATCAAACATAAAAAAGGCGCGTTAGATGCCAAACGCGGCAAGATCTTTACAAAACTGATCAAGGAAATCACGGTCGCGGCGCGCACCGGCGGAACCGGCGATATTGACGCGAATGCGCGGCTGCGAAAAGCCGTCACGGACGCGAAAGCGCAAAATATGCCGAACGACACGATCGACCGCGCGATCAAACGCGGGACGGGCGAGCTCGAAGGCGTCAATTACGACGAGATCACGTACGAAGGCTACGGCATCGGCGGCGTCGCTGTGCTAGTCGAGACGATGACCGACAACCGCAACCGGACGGTCGCCGAAATTCGTCATCTTTTTTCGAAAAACGGCGGAAATATGGGCGAAGCCGGTTCGGTCGCGTGGATGTTCGACAAAAAAGGCTACATCGTCGTCGATAAGGAGGCAAAATCCGAGGACGAGCTTTTTGAAATTGCGATCGAAGCCGGCG